>JAURLY010000031.1 GCA_030830945.1 Gammaproteobacteria bacterium
GCTTTTCCATTCCCGGAGACACCTGTGAACATCGACAAAGACCTCGTGGTCCGCTTCCACTACACCCTCAAGGACGACGCGGGTGAAACGCTCGACAGCTCCGATGATGCCGAGCCCATGACCTACCTGCACGGCCATGGCGGACTCTTGCCGGGTCTGGAAGAAGCCCTGGCGGGCAAGGCCGCCGGCGACAAGCTGGATGTCACCCTGCCGCCGGAAAAGGCCTTCGGGGAACGCGTGGCCGATGCCGAACAGCGTATTCCGGTGAAACATCTTGGTGGTGCCAAGAAATGGCAGCCCGGCATGACCGCCGTGGTAAACACCCAGCACGGCCATCGCCAGGTGACGGTCCTCAAGGTGGGCCAGACCATGGCCACCGTCGATACCAACCATCCACTGGCCGGCAAGACCCTGACCTTCACCGGCGAGGTGGTGGATGTGCGGGAGGCGACACCGGAAGAATTGAGTCACGGCCACGCACACGGCCCGGGCGGCCATCATCACTGAGCGCCGGTTCCAGGCATAAAAAAACCCGGTTTTGAGCCGGGTTTTTTCTTTTCTGTTGTCGGAATCAAGGGAGCGGTGTTAGCCACACGACCCCTTGAAGCAATACCGCCAGAAGGACACGGACACGGTCGCGCCGTATTCCCTTGAGCGCCCTACAACGGAGAAGTCATAACCCCAGACGTTGCGGGTATCGAAACCACCGTTGATGTATTTCTCATCCGTCAGGTTTTTGCCCCAGACGCTCAGGACCCAGTAGGCATCCTGGGGCGTGTTGGTGATACGTCCGTAGGACAGCTCTTTCACGATATTGCCTGACGCGTCGACGGGAATGCGCTGGTAGACGGCATCCCTCATATAATCCTCGGTCCAGCCATACTTGCCGGAGAAGGACAACGTGCTACCACCGCGCAGGCCGCGAATTTAGAAGGCCGACTGGCCCTGATCCGGGTTCAGCAACACGTTAGTTGCGATGATCCGCAACAATCTCCCCGCCTTTTAATACCAGTTTTACCTGCAACAAATTAAAGATCAACTCCAGTGGGTCACCATCAATAAAAACGATATCTGCCAGCTTGCCCGGCTCAAGAGTTCCTATCTCATCTTCCATATCAAGAAATGCAGCCGTATTCGGGCCCATCAGCTTGATAATATCCCTCGGTGAAAACATCAGATTAAGCGCCCTAAGCTCGTGGGATAAACCTTTTACCGGAGAATAGTTAGTATCGGTGCCAAAGCCATAAACCACCCCGGCATCCCATAAAGTGCGCGCGTTGACGGCTTTCTCGCCCGCTGCATTTGAACCGGTTCCCAAAATTCCTTCAGGCCAGGGATTGCCATCGCGGAAGGTAGGAATATTGTCATCGTTATAGACATCAAAAGTAGGCACGGCAAAACCAATTGTAGACAGAGTCTCGATATTGGCTTGCGCAACCACGCTGGCTTCTTCTGCTGTTAGAAAACTGTCATGCGGCGTATGCACCAGCTTACCTGCGCCTGCTTCAACTGCTGCCAACATGGCTGGAACAGTCACAGCATGCACCATCACATCCAGATCATATTTACGGGCTTCATCTACCAATATCGCCAGTATGTCTTTTTCATTTGGCGTGGTGCTGGCTTTGATTATCTCGACTCCGGCTTGTGCTAGTTCTTGTATACGCGCCCGTGCTAGGGCTTCAGTGTTATATTGCAGCGGGTCAGCTCGCGCTGAAGTTATCACCCGTGGACCATTCAATTCACCGCTATCAATGAGCCTTTTCAATTCCATAATCTCAGGCAGACGTCCGCCACCTTCCAGCAGGGTGGTATAGCCAGCATCCAGGTAGGCCTGCATGTTCCAGGTAGATTCCTCGGCGAACCAGATTTGTGCATCACCGGAGATAATATGTCGATGAGCATCAATAAAGCCTGGCATCACAGTCATACCATTGGCATCTATCCTCGCCGTGGCGATAACTGTGCTTGCGCCTGCTGAAACGGAAACAATACGTCCCTCATCAATTACCACTGAGCCTGAATCAATTACCCTGCCAGTGCCATCAATTATTCGGGCGTTGGTAATAACTAGATCCTGGGCGTTGACGCCAAAGGAAAAGATAGCAGAAAAAATCAGTATCTTTTTCATTATCATTCTCTCTAACAGGTGAATTTAAGTCGGGCTGCTGGAAAATACACAAGACAATAATGAGAAAAAAATAATCTTTTATTATCCAGTAATTGCCAATTTGATTATAAGTTTGTGGATAGCTGATAGAAACGTAAATGCTTTGAGCCAGGCTCAAACCAGGCAGGCGAACCTTCCTTTAAGGGGTTAGGAAAGATTCACCGGTTTCTGCATTACATCCTTTGGCGGGCAACTCAGTGCCACATTTAACAATACCGGCATCGGCCATGGCACCAAAATTGCGGCCATCCCTAAGGGGATGAAGGGTTGCGGTGAGAATTGTCCCTACGGGGAAGTTTTTAACCGTTACGCCCTCTCGGGAAATTCTGGCTGCTGGGCCTAATTCCACCCCCCAGACCACGTCCTCGCCTTTATCATCTAGTACAGGCTCACCTTTTTCATCTATCAGAGTGAACAGTATTTGGGCATGGTTGGCACCCGGAATAAAGCGAATAACTTTCCCTGTCATTGTTTGTTCTGCCACCATGTCGTACATGGCAAATGAATGGTGGGAAAAGGCTGGCGGCACCATGCCAAAAGTAAATAAGCTTGTAATGTAGAGAAGCGCACAATTTTTTAAAATAACTCTTGGTAATAAGCTCATGTTATCTCTTGTTCCTCTAAGGCAGTATATAGCCCTTATTCTTCGGGGCTGATAAAGTCCTGCTCGAAATGTTTTTCCCAATTTTGCGCCCAGGGGCGGCCAAAGTAATCTATAAATTCTTCATCTAAAAAAGTCAGCTGGGTTGGTCTGCCATCAGGGCCATTAATAATAGTGCTTTGCACACGACATTCGGCATAGGTCAGTCGACGTTGAGGATCATCAATATTTGCGGTCTTTTTCCAGGGTGTCACGGTATGCAAGGGTTGAGTAAAAGCTTCGGGATCATAGAACGTTGCTTCCGCCGTCAAGCTACCATCCGGACCGGGTCTGATAATTTCAATGATTTCCAGGGCGTTACTGAATTCGAACATGGAGTGCGACAAGGTCCATCCCTGCACATTAGCCGTCCAGATAATCAGCTCATCACCATCCCAAAAGCCAATACTTTCCCCATACCACTGTGGCACTTCCTGAACATGTTCACGGCCTATCAACACTTTACGAATAAAATTGGTGCCATTCATGCCACTCAGCTGAACGATATCCGGCGTCATAATCACTTCAATTTCACCAATAGAAAATTCAGCCCACCAACGCATCATGCCTTCCGGATAACAGAACGCCGCCATCCACTGTGGAGAATTATTCACCGCTTCGTGGTAGGTCATCTGGGTCATGCGTTTCTGGTATTCCGGCGTTAATAAGGACAACATCGTAGCGGTTTGCAGATTTCTCCCATATATCCACTGTTCATCTTTGGCTTCGCGTCGATACCAGCCATCCCATTGGGGTAAATTTGTTCGGTTATATTCTTTTTCCTGGGCGGAAGCTTTCAGGGCATCATAGTGCTCAGCGGCAGTTGTGTACTCATAGGGACTGACAATATCGGCAATATCCCGATCAAGATCGCAATCACCCCATTCACCGACTCTTTCCTGATTCCACATATCAGTCAGTTGCCGAGGCGTATTGCAGCGCGCATAACGTGGGTCAGTCCAGTACTGTTCGTCCAGATAAAAATTCTCCGTGGTAAACAGATCCACAGGCAGTGGCGTAACCCCCGCAGGCGCTTGAGCGCCAGACTGGGCCAAAGCGCCGACGGCAATAAAAAAAAGTATACCCATTGCAAGCATTATTCTGAGCATCTTCAAATCTATTACCCCATTTAAAAGTAAGTAAAACTGTCCGAGCAGTTTAGGAACTCGCTATGTCTGCTTGGTGATCTTTTCCAGCTACCTTATTTAAAAAAAGCTTATATCTAGGCAGCTTAACACCAGCTACCATAGAATAAACTGGCAAAACACAAAATTTCGCATTAATTTTTATGTTTTGCAATACATTATATTTTGTAAACATTCGCAAAAAAATTACTGCTCATTTCTTCCTAAAGCCGGCTCAGTACCCCAGTTAATTATTCATCTTCAATAGGGTTAACCAGAGTACCCACTGTACCAATGGACACTTCCACCACATCACCCGGACTCATCCAGACTGGCGGCGTCCTCTTGAACCCAACCCCGCCAGGTGTACCTGTTACGATGACATCACCAGGAGACAGGGGAGTAAAAGTTGAAATATAGTTAATCAGGGTAGCCAGTGGCCAGATCATGTCAGAAATTGGCTGATCCTGAAGCACTTCACCGTTAAGCCGAGTAATGACCCTTTGCTCTTCAAGATTACCCACTTCATCGGGAGTAATTAGATAAGGACCAAAGGCACCAGTGCCTGGAAAGTTTTTGCCCGGGGTAAACTGGATATTATGTTTTTGCCAGTCACGAATAGAAGCATCATTGAAACAGGCATACCCTGTCACATAATCAAGCGCGTCCTGTTCCGGGATATTGCGCCCGACTTTGCCTATCACTAGTGCCAGTTCACCCTCGTAATCCAGCTTGGTTGAAATACGTGGCCTAATGATTGGATCACCATGGGCAATCAAGGAATCCGCATAACGGGTAAAAATAGCTGGATGTTCCGCTTCTGCACGTCCGGCCTCCTTGCGATGACTCTCATAATTAAGCCCCACACATAAAATTTTACCGGGGTCTGCCACAACAGGCAGCAGGCGTATTTCTTCCCTGGTAAACGTCTCACCTTCCACCAGGGTATCCAGAATATGCATGGCCAGGGCTGTTTTCAGATCTGTGCCTTTTCCGTCGGGGAAACAAGCTCAACTATCTGGACTGCATCTTGATTTACCACTTTTCCTAAACTAATTACCTTGCTACCGGGGCGATTAAAACTGACATATTTCATAAGTTAACTACCTTGGAATAAACATTTAATATAATTGTTAAAATTTACCGCTAATATACTAATATCTCTGCCAAAAAATCGGATATTGAAAAGTAATAGATCGGTAAAATAATTGATCACTTCACTAAAATAAGACGTCTAATAATATCTTAGGCTTGCATAATTATAGATGCCTTATATCAATCAGTTTGTTTATGGAATTTCAGTCTTTTATTGGATGCAAGTAAATTTCGAATCCGAGAGAAGATATTTTATAGCATCAGAATTAGGCTCTAGGAATTGATCAATCCTTTTTACGGTGCTGGCGTCAGATAAAATTCTGGAATAGAATTCTTATAAGAAGGGGGCGCTTGTAACTTAGCAACTTAACAATTTCTAAGTTAGTGTGTTGCAAGAGTTGCTGTCTACTCTGTTGGAAGCTCACCTGGCCCGAAGGCGATGTTGCTCGCAACGGAGTCGCAATGCTTGCCTGGCTCAGGAGAAATCCCTTTGGGACACTGAAACAATCCTGAATCACCTCTGTCACCGGCTGGGCGACCATCGCGGCGCGGATGAACCCCAATACTCATTACTGCCCCTTGGGGAAAGCTGTCCCGGGTGATGCCTTGCTCTGTTGCTCGCGCTGCACTCTCCATTTGAACCACCCAAACCAGTGGTTCACCGTCTTCGTCGCGTACCAGTGCATTACGTTCTTCATTCAGGGGTACAAAATGCATTTCAAAATGCGCGGCGTTTGGCACAACACGAACAATTACTCCGGTAAAGACTTTATACACACTCCCGTCATACATGGAATAGGAATGATGAGCACTGGCTGGAATCGCCAGGCACCCAAGTGCAATGATGCTAATGCATTTACTTATCCTGCCAAAGAATGACCATGCAAAAGTTGTTTTCGTGTTCGCCATAGCAATAACTCCTTCACCCAAATCGTTTCCCGCCTTGTAAATCAGGGCGGGGCATGTCTGATTTATTAATATTTGTTTATTCGAAACCCAGATCAAGCTCTTCATCCGGCCCTTGCATGTCCTGTTCAAAATTATCTTTCCAGATTTTTGCCCAGGGTCGATCGAACATGTCTGGCACCTCATATTCAATAACCTGCCCTGGCGCGACCTGGGTAGCAAAGCCATCTATCGGATATAAACGCCTGGTGCATTCGACAAAACCCAGTCTGCCAGCAGTTTTCCATTCATCGACAAAGCTCCTGTGCCATAAAATTCTGACCGGCGCTACCAGGGCCTCAGAATCGTAAATAATGGTTTCCCAATCCAGGCCTAAAAAATTTCCGAATTCATCATTCACTGGCGTAAATATTTCGACGGTCTCAAATTCATAACTGAATTCCCAGCTTGAGTGTTGTGTCCATGCCTGCACATTGGCAGTATGGGTAATTAGGGCATCGCCATCCCAGAAGCCGATGGTATCGCCGTACCATTGTGGAATATCCAAGCCAAGGGGGAACTCCCGATCAAGATGCACCGTACGCATAATATTTGCACTGCTGCTACCCAGCAGCATAACCACTTGCGGTGTCACGATCACCCGGTCCGGTGTTGGTCCGGTGGCCCATTGCCGCATAAAGCCTTCCGGCCAACAATTTGACGCTGACCACTGATGGGCCGCATTCACGCCTTCATGATAGAGTTGGCGCACCATACGTTGTTGATATTCCGGTGTAAGCAAAGACACCAGAGTTGACGCCTGATTGGCCCGCATATAGTTCCAGACCCGTCTTCTTTCGGGGAGATATTCCCTGTAGACACCGTCCCACTTGGGCATGGTTTCGTAAGTATGATGGGTGGGGCCGCCGCGCGACTTTGCATCTGCAAGCAGCGCCTGATAATGATCTTCAGCGCTGGTAAAGGCATAGGGACTAGTAATGTTTTCCCTGGGCCAGTCCTCGTTACAGTCTCCCCAGCGGGCAGAAAAAGGAGGATTACTGCCGATCCTCGGATCACTGGTCCCTGCTCCTGCTCCACCACTGCGCATATCAGTGATTTGCCTGGGACTGTTGCAGCGCCAGTAACGTGGGTCGGTCCAATGCTCACGATCCTTGTAAAAATCTGTACTGGTAAACAAATCTATGTCCAGCGGTTCGATCCCTTCAGGCGGCCTGTTATCCCATTCTGGGCCTTCACCATAGCTTTGCAGATCAGGGGGCGGATTTTGAGAAGTAAAAGGCGCACCTCGAAGACCAGATATTTCCGGCGGCTGCAGTTGCGCAAGGACCAGAGAAATATCACCCGTTGCAAGCACAAGCAACAGTGCAATCCTATTACCCTTTTTTCTAATTAATGCCATGTTTAACTATCCCTGAATATTTTTGCCGTGATATAGGACTAAAAACTTTAATTATCGATACTAATAAGAAAGTTTAACCTATAGTTTTGGCATTTCAATGAAAACTCCAACAAATAGTTCGCTGGATATTTAACGGTTTTTTAGTAAATAATCCAGAAAATGTATTACCTTATACAATTTAAAATCCAGTCAAAGACCAGTTGTTTAATTGCTGATAGCAAATCGTTATTGCAACTCTGTTGAAGAACAGAAATATACTTTGAAAAATAAAGCGTTTAACCTCCAAACCACTCAGGAGAAATGATCTGGATTTTTTTGATAAGCAACTTTTCTTATTAATAATAACAAATACACTGTTTCAAGCAGGAGTGTAAATAATGCAATTATTGGAAATGTTAAGTGCACAAGCGGGCTTTGTTAATTCTGAATTCATTCCCTGGGTTTTGCGTCTGGTAATGATTGGACTAGGCTTGTCGCTAACCCTTACTGACTTTAAACGGGTGATTATTTTACCCAAGGCTACTGCCATTGGACTTGTGGCCCAGTTAGTCGGCTTGCCACTGGTAGCGTTCGCACTGAGCATTGCCTTTGATGCACCGCCGGCAATAGCTGTCGGTTTGGTGATTCTGGCGGCTTGCCCTAGTGGCGCTACGGCAAATGCCTATACCTTTGCCTCCCGCGCTGACGTGCCCCTGTGTGTAACTCTGTCTGCCATCACTAGTGTCATTACCGTTTTTTCTATTCCCTTTTTGATCAATATGGCACTGCGCAATTTTTCCCTTCAAGGGGAAATGGCGCAACTGCCAATATTGAATATGCTACTTAATTTAATGACATTTACTCTGATCCCGTTAATCCTGGGAATGTTGATTCGCCATTTCTTCAGTGAATTTAGTGAAAGAGCGGTGGAACCGATTCGCAGAGTGGTGCTCTACATCATGATGCTGGTACTACTATTGGGCATTGTATCCAGCTACGACGTGTTGCTGGAAAATTACCAAACCGTTGCTATATTAGTAGTGACAATGAATATTTCGACCATGGCAGGGGGGTTTGGTCTGGCGAAACTATTCTCCCTGCCCATGACTCAGGTTATTACCATTACGTTTGAAGTAGGCGTACAAAATCTAGCGCTGTCTTTTGCAATCACCTTCAATATCTTGCAACGCCCTGATCTGGCTGTTGCTGGTCTGGTATACGCGGTGGTTATGCCCGCCACTGCGCTGGGTTTTGTTTCTATTGCAAGGCGTTTAATTGCAAAAGAAAATGATAATTCAGTTACTTCAGCATAAGCATATCTGTTACTTCAGCATAAGCATAATAATGTCCAGATTAGGTTCCTTGGCGAAAAACTTCTTTAAAATATTGTCTGCATCGATCAAACGCATTGGATTTCATGTCGAAATCTACACTTTGACAAGCTTTTAATTTACTGAGAAACTGCATGATAAGGATAAAATTAGCAGAGCAATAAAAATAAGATAGTTAAATAAGTTACGAAAAAAAGCATCGTAATTAATCAAAAAAAAGGGGATATTCATATGTTTCCAAAAAGAAATTTAAAATTAAGGACGGCCATTGTTTTGGCCGCTCCATTAATCTGCCTGGCACCACTGCCCACGCTGGCACAACCAGGGCAGTTGGAACAAATCATAATTACTGCCGAGCGCAGGGAAACCAATCTTCAGCAAACTCCTATGTCAGTAGAGGCGTTTACTGCCGAGACACTGGAGTTAAGTGGTCTTGAACAGGGCCGTGATCTGGGCATTATGGTACCGAACGTAGTTCTCAATCCAGCAGGAGGCGGCGGTCCAGGTGGAGCCAGCCTCTACATCCGCGGCCTTCCGGGTGTTGGAATCTACATTGATGGCGTCTGGCAGGGTAGTGCAAGTTTTCTTCAGAGCAATTTCATTGAACTGGAAAGTATCGAGGTTTTGCGTGGGCCGCAAGGCACTCTGTTTGGGCGTAATACCAATGGTGGCGCAGTAAATATCAAAACCAAAGGACCCGGTGATGAGTTTGCTTTCAAGGGAAACATGAGCGTAGGTGAATTCAATCGACGTGATGCAAGCTTTTCAGTAGATTTGCCTATTACAGATACACTTAAGACTAAATTCACGGCAGCGCGCTTTTATAACGATGGCTTCCTGGAGAGTGTAACAGTTGATCGATCATTTGGTGGCCAGGACGACACTATTTTCCGTGCCGATGTTCTCTGGGAGCCAATAGATAATTTCTCTCTGCGCGCCCAGTTCACCGATGAACAAAAGGCCAGCAGCGATCCACGCATAGTCCGATTTACCAACACTAAGCACCCACGCTATATTGGCTACAATGTTCTGGCTGGAAATCCAGATTTCATTACCCCGGACGTCGAGGCAGCAATAGGTTTGCCGCCAAAACGATTGGCTAATAACAGATTCACAGCCCAAACCCATGAAACCAATTTTCCTGGTGGTGATCTTGGTAAATGGCAAACAAGGTCTAATACTGCCCTTGGCGGTGCAACACGTGATCTTCAATACACGACATTAACGGCGAATTGGGATATCAACGACAATCTCTCGCTAAAAGCCATCGGGTCAACATGGCAGCAAGATCAGCGCCAGGTCACTGACTTTGATGGTTCTGAATTCACTGTAACCACAGATGATTACTACACAGAAGCAGAAAACGAAACACTGGAAATTCAGCTCAGCGGTAGTTTTATGGATGACAGGCTGAGTTTTATTGGCGGATATTACCGTTTCGACCAGAAAACCAAGCAGCGTTTTTATCGTTGGGCCATGCAGGAGTTTTCAAACCCGGGAACAAGCGGGGCAGGAAACAATGACATAGCTGCAATTAATTATGTGAAAGCTTACGGTGCATTTGTTGGCAATCCGGGACTAGCAAACTTTGTTCCTCTTACCTTCATCAGCAGTGATGCCCTCACCGGGGACGAAGACGAGGATACTGCATTTTTTGGTAATCTGACTTATAGCGTAACCGACCAATGGGACGTAACGCTTGGTGTGCGACGAACATCTGACGCTGGACAGGCAACAACCTATACAGCAACAAGTGCGTTCCGCCCAGACACCGACCAGTTACCAATTCAGGGCAATCCCTTTTCCGGTGTTGTTGACACAGTCACCAAAGATCCTGATCTTGGCAATATTAATACATATAAATTTGCTACCAGTTATCAAGTCAATGATGATATTTTCGTTTATGGTAGCTGGGGTGAAGGCTTTACCTCTGGTGGTGTAACTATCAGCCCAAATTTTCCGGATCCTATTATTCTTGACCCGGAGATTATTGAAACAACCGAAATTGGTCTGAGATCCGACTGGCTGGATGGTAGTCTGCGCTTTAACGCTAGTTACTTTCAGTCTAAATGGAATGGTTTGCGCGTCCCCATTCTGCCTGATGATCCAAACAATCCAGGCCAGAAACTTCCTTTTCCGGTTAATACCAGTGAAGGTCAAGCCGAGGCAGACGGCTGGGAATTTGAGCTCGTTTATGCTGCTACCGAAAATCTGCTGATTACTGCAGGTCTGGGTCTGCTCGATGCAAATTACGTCGATATTGGCGATCCGGATCCATCCGGCGTCAATGGCATCCAACCAGGGTCCCCTTTTGCGTATGCTCCGGAGACAAGCGCCTCGCTATCGGTACAGTATGATATGCCGCTATCCAATGGTGCTAAATTACTGCTTGTCGGAAACTACGGCTGGATGGATGAGTATGTTCGTGATCCCGCCAATCAGCGTACCCCGAAAGATGCGAATGGAAATACCATCTTCGAACCTGCTTATGGAATTCTAAATGCACGAGTTCGATACACTCCCCCTGGAGAGGAATGGAATCTTGAGTTTTGGGGACGTAACTTAACTGATGAATTCTATATTAATGGTGGTTTCGATACCCGCACTGTTTGGGGTTACGACTTCACTGTAATAGGCGTTTCACGGGAAATGGGCATTAGTCTTGGTTTTCAGTTTTAAAAGATGATACCAAATACCAAGTCATTTTAGATTACACCAGATTAAAAGACGGCCCAGTGGGCCGTCTTTTTTTATCTCTATAGCTTCTTTCAATGAAGCAAGTAACAACATGAAATTGCTGTAATGCTTTAGAAAAGCTATAAGTTTTTGATAAAAAAACAGTATTGTAAGCAGTCTTTAAGTCCCTTTATACTAGCCGTCGCTATTTTATTAAAATCAATTTTTTGAGCAGAAAATTGTATTAGTATGGAACAACGAACAATTGCTGAATTGCGTCTGAATCATTCGATGCTGCATACACCAAATCCGTCTGAATTATCCGCCTTCTACAAAAAAGCGCTGGGTATGAACGTTACTCGGCACGGGGAAAAATATATTTGCACTAATACTGAACGCTGCATTGTTTTGGCTGAAGGGAAGCCTAAAACACTCGGCTTTGCTGCCTATGCCTGCAAAAATGCTGGAGAACTTGAGCAACTGCGTCAAAAAATTTCCGCCTCTGGCGGCAAGCTCGAGCAATCACCAAGCCCGGTCTTTGATGAGTCTGCATTTTCTATCCGCGACCCGGATGGCAACACTTTTGTATTTGGCGTACACACCGAACATAGAAATGGAACCGATGCGCAAGCCTTACCCGGCCGCTTGCAGCATGTTGCTTTTGCCTCTGATGAACCCGAAAAACTACTAAGCTTCTACACCAACACTCTGGGATTTTTGCTCGCAGACCGCGTTGAAGAAGAAGGTATTTTGAAGGCAAGTTTTTTTAATACTGATAGCGAGCATCACAGTCTGGCGATATTTACCGCCGCGGAAAAACGCCTTGACCACCACTGCTTTGAAGCCATTGAATGGAACGCGATACGGGACTGGGCAGATTACCTGGCGCAATATGAGATCCCGCTGCAATGGGGGCCTGGACGCCATGGCCCAGGCAACAACTTATTTTTTATGATACGCGACCCTGATGGTAACTGGCTGGAAATTTCAGCAGAGCTCGAGATAATTACCCTTGATCGTCCCATTGGTCTATGGGCGCACGAACAAAAAACACTAAATTTATGGGGGCAGGCCTTTTTAAGAAGCTAGTAAATAAGTTCAGCCATGGTCCTTTAAGAGATAGCAATATTTACCAAAACGTTCAACATACAACTTTTACAAATCATCAATTGAGTCCGAGCCGGATTTGCAAAATATAAATTGCATAATTTAGTCGCACTGGCTTTAGGTAGCCTGCAAGACATTAGTGAACAGTTTCAAAGAATTTTTAGTTAAACACTAAACTTATTAAGCGACATGGCGTTTGATTAGGTTTGGGTTAAGGATTGAGCAAATATTCCCCGTGGTATAAATTTCAAATAATAAAGATTAATTAATAGATTCAGGAGATTAACCTCGAGATGAGTTATCAGAACCTTGAAGAAGCCTTGCAGATAGCCGGCAACGCTGCAAACATGTTGCGTAATTCTCAAATTGGCCCTTACGCTTTTCCTGTGGTACCTACAGAATACACCAACTGGCGAGATGAACAGCGCGCCTGGCAGGAAACTTGTGCGCTATTTGATCAGTCTCATCACATGACGGATCTTTATCTTGAAGGACCCGATGTGGTGAAACTGATCTCTGATCTGGGTATCAATAGCGTCAAAAATTTTGTCCCAAACAAAGGCAAACAGTTTGTTGCCTGTAATCCAGATGGTTTTGTAATTGGTGATGCGGTGCTTTTCTTTCTGGACGAAAGCAAAATGAATCTGGTCGGTCGTCCTTCCTCCCACAACTGGGTGGAATACCAAATTGCCAAAGGTGACTATAATGTAAAAACAGTTCGGGATGACAGATCATTTGTGAACAAGAAAGGTCAGCGAATGGTCTATCGCTATCAGGTTCAGGGCCCTCATGCAGTGGCAGTAATGGAAAAAGTCACCGGCAAACCTGCCCCGGATATAAGCTTTTTTAATATGGATGTATTCGTTGTAGATGGCTGTGAAGTGCGCGCAATCAAACATGGCATGGTAGGACA
>JAURLY010000032.1 GCA_030830945.1 Gammaproteobacteria bacterium
ATGTGTTGGACGGGTTAGATTCGACTGCGTCAGCAACACTCAGGGCGACAACCCTTGTCTCTTGGATACTGGCATTGTTTTCGTTAAGCTGGGTTTTTAACTCTTCTATCTCGGCTTTTTGTTCCTGAATCAGGCTCCAAAGTTCTTCCAGAGAAGGGGTTTCCTGAGCGTGAATTATTGGTGCGCAAGATATTGCTATTGCAACACATAATCTTTTAAACATGTTATTCCTAATGAGTTGTTAGTAAAAACACGAATGATAATAGTTATTATTAGCAATTAATAGGGATAAATGCATTCAATATAAAAAAATGAAACTGAATAGGACCGAGTGACAGGCATTGGGGAAACAAGGCGAGAATTACAATACTATTGAAAAAACACTCTCTGCGATTCGCTTAGTATTTTGTGTTTGATTTGACCAAAAAAAACCCGCAGCTGGTGCGGGTTTCTTTAATTTGGTGGAGCTAAGCGGGATCGAACCGCTGACCTCAACACTGCCAGTGTTGCGCTCTCCCAGCTGAGCTATAGCCCCGGAAAAGAGCGCGCATTCTATGGAGCCTCATGTGGGCTGTCAATAACTGGAATAAGCCCGTTCATTTTGCTGCTGTGTTACAAAAGTGCGCTTTTTTCCTATAATGTGCCACCGCGATTAGGGGGCGTGCATACGTACTTGGCTAAGACCATGGTTTACGCTCCCAAATAAACCATTTCATTGGAGATTTTTTTGTGAAAGCCCCTGTTCGAGTTACGGTCACCGGCGCCGCCGGCCAAATTAGTTACTCTCTGCTTATCCGTATTGCTTCTGGCCAAATGCTAGGTCCAGATCAGCCTGTTATTTTGCAGATGTTGGAAATTACGCCTGCGCTTGATGCGTTAAACGGTGTTGCCATGGAATTGGAAGACTGTGCGTTTCCTTTGCTGGCTGGCATGGTTCAAACCGACGACCCTAATGTCGCTTTTAAAGATACCGACTATGCTTTGCTGGTGGGTGCAAGACCTCGCGGCCCGGGTATGGAGCGCAAAGACCTGCTGGAAGCCAATGCAGCTATTTTCTCAACTCAGGGTAAAGCCATTAACGATAACGCCAGCGGTGATATCAAGGTTCTGGTTGTCGGTAACCCCGCTAATACCAACGCCCTGATAGCTCAACGTAATGCACCGGATATCGATCCACGAAACTTCACAGCCATGATGCGGCTGGATCACAATCGTTCTCTCAGCCAACTGGCGTCAAAAACTGGCAAGCATAATACCGACGTGAAAAATATGATTGTGTGGGGTAACCACTCTGCAACTCAGTTCCCGGATTTGCATCATGCAACTGTCGCCGGCACTCCGGCAATGGAACTGGTTGATCAGGAATGGTATGAAAACGATTTTATCCCGACTGTCCAACAGCGCGGCGCTGCCATTATTAAGGCCAGAGGCCTGTCATCAGCGGCATCAGCCGCTAATGCCGCAGTTGATCATATGCGAGACTGGGCTCTAAGCTCGGCGGAAGGTGATTACGTCAGCATGGGCATTTACTCAGACGGCTCTTATGGCATTGAAGAAGGTCTTATGTATTCATTCCCATGCGTTTGTAAAGACGGTCAGTGGGAAATCGTTCAAGGATTGGAAAACAATGAGTTTTCTCTTGGCAAGATGAAAGCCACTGAGCAAGAACTTAAAGAGGAGCGAGACGCTGTCGCGCACTTGCTGCCTTAGTTTTTGTAGTAAAGGGCGCTTAAGGGCGCCCTTTTTTTGTCTAAAAAATGAACGTTCGCTCACAACGAGTAAATGACTATGAGTTATCCCGCTATTGGCCAGCTCTCGCCAGATTTTGAATTGCCTGACCAGAATGGTGACAAGGTACGCCTGTCGTCACTCAAGGGTAAAAATGTCGTGCTCTATTTTTATCCAAAGGCTTTGACGCCAGGTTGTACCGCGCAAGCATGTGGAATTCGCGATAGCGAAGACGAGCTCAATAAAAGGCAAACGATCGTATTTGGTATCAGTCCAGATGCAGTTAAACGCTTACCTAAATTTATTGAAAAAGAAAACCTGAATTTCAGCCTGCTGTCAGATGAGGATCACCGTGTGGCAAAATCCTACGGGGTTTGGGGTATGAAGAAGTTCATGGGCAGGGAGTATATGGGGTTGATTCGCACAACCTTCATTATTGGCAAGGATGGAAAATTATTGGCAGTCATGGATAAGTTTAAGACCAAAACCCATCATGAGGATTTGTTAGCAAAGCTTGATGAACAGCTCGCAGAATAACTGCGGAAAAAGTTTATGAGCTGTGCGATTACAGGTATCCTTCCGGCATATTTTGTAAGACAAGCGATATTTCGTTTGTTGAATTCACACAGGAGATAACAACTTGCTAGATTTTATTATTCCCGCAGCCCAGGCTCAGTCAGCTCCCCCGGCTCAGGGTAGTCCCATGGTTTCATTGCTCATGTTTGGTGGCCTGTTTGTCATCATGTACTTCATGCTGATTCGCCCACAACGCAAGCGTCAGAAAGAGCACCAGGAAT
>JAURLY010000033.1 GCA_030830945.1 Gammaproteobacteria bacterium
AGATAAAGACACTTTTAGCAAGATAGGCATAAACTGTCATCTTTGCCTGAGGCATAACTGCTCACAACGGGCGCATGAACCGTTATTGACGGAACTTAACACCGACCCAACAAAGCGGGGTGAAACGCGGTATGAGAGCTGACTTAAAAAAAGGGAACAATCCAGCATAACCCTGACTCAATCGCACGATATGCGCGAGGCACATGTGCAGCCGGCGGGTGCCCGGGGCTATCCTGAAGAGCGGGCTATCCACGGTTTCTGGCAGATTTTAGGCTTCTGTATCAGGACAAGGCTTCATAGCCGCCCTTATCTCTTGGTTTCTTCAAACCATATTATCGCTGATAACGAAAAAGCCGTTGTCTTGGATCTGTTGTCAGTCACAGTGCCGCGCGCCAATAATTCAATTGACAAAACACTGGCAAAAGCAGAAGTAAATTTTTCAATCAACATGCAGTGATGTCGTCCTGATTTTATGAACATAATCATCAATGATGCTGAGACCAGAGATATTGAGGCTCTCGTCGCGATCGAGAATAGTTGTTTCCCGACGGACAGGCTTTCACGCCGGTCCTTTTCCCGAAGTCTCAAAAATCCAGTTCAGGTCATGAAAGTGGCACGGGTTGGCAACACAGCGGTTGGATATGCGCTGATCCATTGGCGACGAAATGGAAAGAGTGCCCGTCTTTATTCATTGGCAGTATTAGAGCGCTGGCGCAAAAACGGCATCGGCGAAATGCTGGTGAATGCGATGCGAAACAGCGCCGCGCACGAAGGCAAACGTCTTTTGTCGCTTGAGGTTAGGGCCAACAAACCCAACCTGATAGGCTTTTATCAAGGGCTTGGCTTTGCTGTTCAGAGGCGGTTGCCTGCCTATTATGAAGATGGTGCAGATGCGCTGAAGATGGTTGCCGTGCTTGGTGATACCGCAACGCTAATCCAGCCGGATCAACTGCCGGCGAGACGCCAGCGCACTCTAATCGTCGTGTCACGCGCGCAAGATGCACGCCATTTAAACCTGCATCTGACAGGAAACTCAAAACTGGAAGTCATTGTTGCGCGGCAATTTCTAACCGCGACTGACCGTCAAGGGGCACAGAATCATATTATCAATCTTTGCCCGAGTGATGAATATCTGGGCTCAGGATATTATGTTTCCTTAATTGCCGAGGCGCGCGGCAATCGAACATTGCCGAGTGTCGATACGCTATCCAGTCTGGTGCGTCGGCGGCTTTATAAGAAACATCTTGGCGTGCTCAGTTCGCTGTTACCACAGGATTATCTGGCACAACACGAACATGCGCATGATAAAATATCGCTTGAATTCTATTTTGGTCAAACCGACGCTGACTGGGCACGCCGCCTTTGTCGGCAATGTTACCGGCTATTTCCATCACCTGTACTTGAGGTGCTATTACAGCGCAGCAGCAATGGGTGGGACGTGCGTTACGTCTGGCCACTATCATTTACTGCAGTGGATGAAAAGGATCGGCCACGCTTTTCTGAAGCGCTTAAAGCGGCAGTGTCCTCGCCGATTCCAAACCCGGCCTTCATACGTCATTCAGCCTTTGATCTTGCCATCCTAATTGACAGGCGTGAGCTGCTTCCACCATCAAATAGCCGCGCCATAAGCGCCTTAATTCGCGCCGGTAAAAAGATCGATATCGCCTGCAGCGTGATTGGAAAGACAGATATAAAACGGCTGGCCTCTTTCGATGGGCTGTTTATCAGAATAACAACGCAACTTAACAATTATTCATATGAATTCGCACTTGCAGCAGACCGACTTGGCATGCCGGTGATCGATGATCCGCAATCCATTCTCCGCTGTTCGAACAAAGTTTTTTTGAAGGAAGTTCTCGAGCGCGCCCATTTGAACATGCCAAAAAGCTGGCTTGTCACATCGGGGAATCTCAACGAAATGGCGACCAGTCTCGCATTTCCACTCGTGCTAAAAATTCCAGACGGGTCATTTTCACGCGGTGTATTCAAAATTGAAACTACTGATGCCTTTCTCTCCAAAGCAAATCTGCTTTTGGAGAAAAGCTATGTTTTGGTCGCTCAGGAGTTTATGCCAACCCCCTATGACTGGCGCATCGGGGTTCTCGATGGCCAACCGCTCTTTGCATGCAAATATTTTATGTCGCGGGGGCATTGGCAAATATATAATCACAAATCGAACAACAAAGTGGACTCAGGTGATTTTGAGACTGTCCCGGTGGCAGAGGTGCCGACCCATGTTCTCGATGCAGCCATTCGGGCCAGCCTTAGCGTTGGCAACGGTCTCTATGGCGTCGATATAAAAGAAATAGACGGCCGCGCCTTTATCATTGAGGTAAATGATAATCCAAATATTGACGCCGGAATTGAGGACAAGATTATTGGGGCTGACCTTTACAATCAGCTGATGACATCATTTCATCAGCGCATTCTCCTAGCAAGAGCCAGAACCCAAATTTAACAGCATCAGGCCAATCTTCATTTAACATATGCATGTCTCTTTTCTCTTTTGGCGACGCGCGTTCAAGGGTGTGTAAAACGTTCAGATAGCTGTCCTCAGTGGAGCATCATTGGAACAATGAGCTTTTGAAGGACTGCACAAATGCAGCTAAGGCCTTGGAGAAAATGGCGCACTCGAGAGGATTCGAACCTCTGACCTCTGCCTTCGGAGAAAACAGTTCATTAAAATAAAATATATAAAACAGTTAATTAAATTATAAAAAATATTTGTGTGTATTAAATGTGTATTTAATTTGACAATATTTAGACTTGTTTTCTACATATTTTCGTCTCGATTTTCCGCAACTATCTTCCTTTTTGGGAGATGGGCATGGCAAACTCTGGAATCTATTGGATTGATGTAACCTTTAACTACTGTGTGCGCTTATTGTATGAAGTCGCTGGTTTGCTGGGCATCACTTATGAAGAAATAAATGTCTGGTTGTTCGTCTTCTTAATGCCAGCGGTCATTCTGTTATCTCTATTCGTCAATATCATTCAGTTCGTTGCTATCAGAAGGATGAGGGATCCCAAACAAAGTTCTTCTCTGGTTAATCTCATTTTCAATAAATGAAAATGCAGTCCGATCTTCTTCAAATTCGATTGTATCTTTGGGCGATGAAATAGCGTTTGGAACCCGAATTGTGAAACCATTCAAATCAACGATGACCGACATAAAGTCTTTCTCAATACCATCCTTATTAAATGAAATATCGAAA
>JAURLY010000034.1 GCA_030830945.1 Gammaproteobacteria bacterium
ACCAGGTCTGCCCACTGATATGCTGCGGCCATGTCTTCTATAAACGCACTAATTTCGGCTTCTACACCGGCCTTTTTATAAGACTCTGTGGCCTCATCCAGAAGTTTTGGGCCCGCCTGGTGACGCACCAGCGGACGCTGGTCTGGCGGCATATCTTTCAAGGCAATCGGAACCGACTCATTCAGGAACCTCGCCCCCAGACTTCCACCCAAAACCAGTAGCCTGGGTCGCCACTGCGAATCGTTAACCGCTTCATACTTGCTAGGGAGATTGACGATCTCTTCGCGAACCGGATTTCCGACGGTCAGTGCATTTGGCAGTGCTTGCTCAAATCCACACAACACTTTTGATGCTATGCGACTCAACAATTTATTGGTCGTGCCAGCGACAGCATTTTGCTCATGAATAACCAGCGGAATACCCGCCATTCGCGCCGCAACCCCTCCGGGTCCCGCGCTGTATCCACCGAAGCCAACAACCAGGTCGGGGCGAAGATTTTTCAGGATTTTCCTGGCTTGATGAATCGCTTTGATTATCTTGATTGGCGCTGAGATAAGTGGCTTGATGCCTTTTCCACGAACACCAGAAATTTCAATGCAATGGAATTCAATCCCATTAGCCGGCACTACTCGAGCCTCAAGCCCTTGATTCGTCCCGAGCCAACTGATTTTGTATCCACTCTGGCGTGCCAGAGCAGCAAAGCCCAACGCTGGATAAACATGCCCGCCGGTTCCTCCGGCCATAATCAGGAAGTGCCTACTCATTTATCAGCCTCCCGCTCACCTAGCTGGCGGCGCTCCCAATCAGCACGCAATACCAAAGCCAGCAATGCAGACCACACCAGCACACTGCTGCCGCCGTAGCTAATGAATGGCAATGTGAGCCCCTTGGTTGGCAATAACCCGCAAGAAACTCCAATATTGATAAAACACTGAAACAGGAATAAGAGCCCAACACCCGAGACCAGATATCCCGCGTACCGCATAACATCATTGCCCTGTCCTTCGACAATGCACCGACGGCCAATACGCAGTATCCGCTCTCCTAATGTCCAAAGGAGCACGATAAGAAGCACGGCGCCTACCAGACCAGTTTCTTCAGCAATTACAGCAAAGACAAAATCAGTATGTGCCTCAGGCAGATAAAATAGTTTCTGCAAACTGTTGCCCAGGCCAACACCAAACCATTCTCCTCGTCCAAAGGCGATGAGTGCCTGCGTTAGTTGGTAACCACTATTGAATTGATCCGCCCAGGGGTCCATAAACGATAGAATGCGCTGCATTCTGTAGTCCGATGATGTTGCCAAATACGCCAGCAGCAATACCGACACACCCAGTGTCAGAACAAATCGCCACAATGGGATACCTGCCAAAAAGAGCACCGCCAATATCGTTCCCGATAGCACGACTGCAGAACCAAAATCAGGCTCCAGCAAAAGCAAAATAAGGACGGCGCCAAGAATTACCATAGGCTTACCAAATCCTGCCCAGGTTGTTCTCAGCTCATCGCCCTGACGCACCAGATATGACGCCATAAAGGTAAGCATGGCGAGCTTGGCAAATTCAGACACCTGAAAATTGAACAGCCCTAGATTTAACCAGCGCTGACTGCCATTTACCCGCACACCAACACCTGGAAGTAGCACTACAATAAGCAAGCCGACGGCAAGCATCAAAACCCAATGGCTATAGTCTTTCCATACGCTCATTGGAATCATGACAGTAATGATCACTGCCATGGCCCCTATAGCAAGAAAGACCAGGTCTTTTTGCAAATAATAAAGGGGATCTCCTGCTCTGGATTCAGCAATGGCAACAGAGGCGCTTGCACCAAAAACCAGACCAACACTTATCAACAGCAACCAAAGCATCACAAACACCCAGTCAATCTGGGCCGTGCCTTTTGCGGGCAATGAAAAACTATCTACCGCTTTTTTCAGCAGAAGCGTTCTCAATGGGTTGTGCAAAAACACATTCATACCAGTGCCTCCACCGCCCGGGCAAACTCGTTGCCGCGATGTTCATAACCATTGAACATATCGAAACTGGCACAGGCGGGAGACAACAACACAATATCTCCTGCCTGACTGGATTGAGCGGCTACTTGAACAGCGGCATCCATACTGACTGCAAAAAGTATGGGTGCACAATCCTGCAACACAGAGGCTAACTTGTCCGCATCCTGGCCGATCAAAACCAACTGTTTGACGTGCGCTTTTATCAAGGATTTCAACTCATCGAATTTCTGGCCTTTTGCCTGACCACCGGCAATCAAGACAATATTCTTGCCTAAACCCAAACCTTCCAACGCTGCCACAACGGCGCCTACATTGGTTGCCTTCGAATCGTCGATCCATTGAACTGACATGTGCCGGGAAACTAACTGACAACGATGGGGAAGCCCGGCAAATTCTCTCGCGACTTTTTTCATGGCTGATTCAGAAATACCAACCGCTTCCGCCAAAGCCATGGCCGCCAAAACATTGGCATGATTGTGTGAACCCTTGAGCGCAACGTCGTCTGCGGCGATCAATGGGTGATGACCTCTAACCAGCCAGGTCTCGCCACTCAATTGACGAAGGCCAAAATCATTAATATCCGGGTTGTCCAGACCAAAACTCAAGGAAGTTTGGCCGTCTTGCACTAAAGGTTGCGTTAACTCATCTTCTCGATTGAATATCAAACGTTCAGCTTTCTTGTAGATGCGCTGTTTAGCCGCGTGATACTCAAGCATGGAAGCATAACGATCCATGTGATCAGCACTGAGATTAAGAACGCAGGCTGCGACTGGCGCGAGGCTGCCTACCAGTTCCAGCTGAAAGCTCGACAATTCAAGCACATACAAGTCGACATTTTCTTCCAGCAGGTCTAGTGCCGCCGTTCCCAGATTTCCGCCAACACCAACATTAAATCCTTCTGCCTTGGCCATTTCCGCAACAAGCGAAGTTACCGTGCTTTTCGCATTGGAACCCGTAATCGCGATCACTGGCTTATCAACTGCTTGGGCAAATAATTCAATGTCACCAAAAACTTTTACACCAGCCTGCAATGCTGATTGCACCCAACTGTTTTTAGGGTCTATACCGGGACTCAAAATCACTTCTGAATAACCACAGAGATCGCCGTCTTCCAGGGCGCCTAGATGCACTTGAACCCCAGGAAATTCTTTTTTGAATACATCCAGGCCGGGTGGGTTATCGCGACTGTCGTAGACATCAAATTCACGCCCTTGAGATTGGAGGAAACGCGCGACAGACAAGCCAGTAACGCCGATGCCAATCAGCGCCCTGCGAATGTCTGTTGATATAAGTTGCGTCACTTCAGCCAATCTCACTTTTTTCTCTCTAGCGAATTTTCAGCGTTGCCAGACCAAACAAAACCAGCATTACCGTGATAATCCAAAAGCGAACAATCACACGCGGCTCTGGCCAGCCCTTGAGTTCAAAATGGTGATGCAGGGGTGCCATGCGAAATATCCGTTTGCCAGTTAACTTGAACGAGGTCACCTGCAAAATGACCGAAAGCGTTTCGATCACGAACACACCAGACATAATGAAAAATACGATTTCGTGACGGGCAACAACGGCGATTACACCCAATGCGGCACCCAAAGCCAGGGCGCCAACATCTCCCATAAATACTTGGGCCGGATAGGTGTTAAACCAAAGAAAGCCCATGCCAGCACCTGCCAGCGCCGCAGTGAAGACAACGAGCTCACCCGCTCCCGGAACATAGGGAATGTGCAGATACTCGGAGAAATAGGAATGCCCAGCCAAATAGGCAATAACACCCAGAGCACCACCGATAATGACGCTGGGAAGGATGGCCAAACCATCCAGCCCGTCTGTCAGGTTGACTGCATTACTGGAACCGACAATCACAAAATAGGTCAACACAATAAATAACGGACCCATCTGCAAACTGATGTCCTTGAAGAACGGCACAATCAAGGCTGTCTCTTCAGGCAATATTGCTGATTGATACAGGTAAATTGCCGCGGTCAGACCAATTATGGATTGCCAAAGGTATTTCCAGCGTGCAGCCAGACCTTTGGGATTTTTATAAACCACTTTTTGATAATCATCGATAAAGCCGATGGCACCAAAACCAAAGGTCACTAAAAGCACCACCCAGACATAACGGTTGCTCAGGTCTGCCCACAGCAGTGAGCTGACGAATATGGCAATCAGTATCAGTGTGCCACCCATGGTTGGCGTACCGGCCTTGACCAAATGGGTTTGCGGACCATCATCTCGAACTGCCTGACCAACCTGCATATAGTTCAGGCGCCGGATCATGGGAGCGCCAAATACCAGGGAAATTGCCAGGGCGGTTAATACACCTAAAATTGCACGCAGAGTCAGATACCCAAACACCTGAAACCCGGAGTAATACTGCTCTAGATAATCGGCCAATATCAGCAACACGGTTTTATACCCCTCTCTCGTTAATGGCGTTCACCACATCTTCCATTCGCGACGTGCGCGACCCCTTCACCAAAACAGATGTTTTGGCATCTAGCCGAGGCATAAGCGCAGTAACCAGCTCTTCCTTGGTATCAAATCCCTGTCCTTCCGGACCAAATTCTTCAGCGGCGCGAATCGCATCCGCGCCGACGGCGAAAAGACAATCAATGCCCTTTTTGCGGGCATACCGCCCAATTTCCGCATGCATGTCAGCAGATTCAGCACCCAGCTCTCCCATGTTTCCAAACACAAAAATTCGCTGGCCTTCGGCCATCCCCAACAGATCAATTGCCGCGCGAACGGAACTGGGGCTGGCGTTATAGGTATCGTCAATAACAATGGCACCACTAGGCAGCTGATGTCTGGCCAGTCGGCCAGACACGCCAGTGAAACGTTGTAAGCCATCAACTATTTGCTTCAGTGGAATATTTAATGCGGTACAACAAGCCGCTGCAGCCAACGCGTTGGCCACGTTGTGTCGACCAGAAACCTGAAGCCGAACTGGCATTGCTCCCGCCGGGGTAACCAGTTCAAATGCAGCGAACTCCTGAGTCAGCTCGATTGCACGAGCAGCAATATCTGCAAGCTGATCTTCAAACGAAAATGTCAGGGTATTTTGGCCTATAAGTTTTTCCAGATATCGTGCTGCGCCAACCGAGTCGAGATTGACCACACCCGTACCATGACTGGACAAACCGTTGAAAATTTCGCCTTTGGCAATCTCAATATTTTTGACGCTGCCAAATTCGCCTACATGGGCATCACCAACGTTATTAACCAACGCCACATCCGGGCTGGTCATTCCAGTAAGGTAATTGATTTCGCCCAAACCGCTGGCGCCCATTTCAATCACCCCATATTGATGCTCAGGACTAAGCCCCAGCAGGGTCAAAGGCACACCAATGTGATTATTCAGATTGCCGTGAGTTGCATGAACTTTTGAACTCACGCGCAGAATTGAGGCGATCATTTCCTTCACACTGGTTTTGCCATTACTACCAGTCAGGGCAACCACTTTTCCTGCAAAGTTCTCTCGATTCTCTACAGCGATATACCCAAGAGCCCTCAAGCTGTTTTTTACAATCCATTGCGGTGCTTTTTTAGGCAGCACTTTTTCAGTAATCAATGCCGCTGCGCCTTGATTAAAGGCTGTATCCAAATAATCATGACCGTCGAAATTGCCACCTTTGAGGGCCAAAAAAATCTGGCCGGGCTTAAGCGTTCGCGAATCTGTACACAAGGATTGCACTGACGCGTCCGGTTCAATCAACAC
>JAURLY010000035.1 GCA_030830945.1 Gammaproteobacteria bacterium
CCTCTGAATTGGACATCTCCATGCCATGACGGGAAACAAGGTAAAGATCCATACTGCCCAGCTTGTTAATGGGGCACATGAGTTCAAACTCCCTGCCCGAATTTGCATCGCCCATTTTGGCCGTCTGGAATTCACCGTAGGTAATGTGTATGCCTACAGAAGCGGCGTCTTCGATATATCCATATTGCTCGGTAATCTCGGGCCCGAAATGCTCAAAATCCTCACAATAGGGGTTCAACTGACCGCCACCGGCAAGTTCATTCTCCAGCACGGCATCACCGGCTGAGAAAATTTGTATCTCAATGCCTGCCATCTCAATGGTCTGGCCGGGACGCGCGACGGTGTGCTCAACATGGCTTCTGGTTTCCGCATAGTCGAGGTAGGTCTGCCGGGGATCCTCGCCTGCAGCAACTTCAACCGGAACACCTGTGTCGACGAAGTGGCGAATTGGCAAGCGCTCGGAGATTCCCGCTACGTCGCCTATATGATCAGCGTGAAAATGCGAGAGCACAAAATAATCGATCTGCTCAATACCGGCATCTTCGGCCGCTTCCACAATACGATCGATATCACGGCCGTCAAAGCCAGGCCAGCCACCATCGTAGAGCAGCGACTCGCCCGAAGGCGACACGAACAAAGTACCACCACCGCCTTCTACATCAATGATGTAAATATCGAGTGTTTCAGTTGCCTGATCCTCAACTGGCGCTTGCTCTTCTTGCGAACAACTAGCTGCAAGAAAAACAATTAGGCTCAGGCCAAATAACCGGATAATTCCAGATTTGCTCATCAACTTCCCCGTTACGAATGAACTTACAAATTGAGTGTAGGAAGATTAAACAGGCAACCTTGAGGAGTCCAGCCAGAAGTAAAAGCCTAACCTACAATTAATGGCTTGCACCGGAGAAAGTAAACCCTGTGTCATCCTAGATAGCGAAGGGACATGCCCCGTCTACCTCATCCTTGCGCTTCCAGTCTTTTCAGCACTCCCATCATTGCCCGAAGCGTGTGGTAATTGCCCTTCCAGATTTGGCTTTTTCGGGAATCAACACTCTCTGGATCTTTATCCAGCCCCGAGTCATACCAGCCGCCATGTTCATGGTCGATGAGGTGCTCGTTAATGTATTCCCATTGCTGTTCAAATTTATCCAGATAATGATTTGGGTCGTCGGGATGCATGTCTGCCATGATAAGCAGTGTGTTCAACCCTTCGGCCTGGGCCCACCAAGTTTTGCCATCGTCGGTGATGGTCAGCCCGTCATCGCCGGGAAAGTAGTAACCCGTATTATAAAAACCACCTGTCTCGGAATCCCACCCGATTGCCAGGGTATGGTCTGTCAGCAATTTTGCGATCTTCTCCGTCTGTGGATCGTTTTCCATCCCCAGCGTGTGCGCTGCTTCCAGAAGAAGGAATGAGGTTTCAATGTCATGCCCCGGGGTCACGTGATCGCGCCCAAGATTTTCTCGAATGACCTCTTCAGTGGAATCCTGATATGACAGGTGAGTCCAGTCTTCAGCAAAGTACAGCTTGAGGTATCCCTGCTCCGACACCATTGTGTCCCTGACGGCGTGGAACATTTCCTCCAGTCTTTCACGGACCAGATCATCCGGCCATACGGTGTACAACTCAGTTAGCGCTTCCAGAATATGAATGCCACTGTTGTAATCCTTGGTGTACCCCTCTGTTGTCGGCGTGCCATCTCTTGCCAGAGGTTGAAAATACCCACCGTACTCTTTGTCGTGAGAGTTTTCTTCCAGCCAATCGAAAGCCTGCTTTGCGAGATCCAGTGATTCCTGATTTCCTGACGCCCCGAAATGTGCTGCCAGCCCATAAATCGCAAACGAGTTGCCGTACAGAGTCTTGGCGTAGTTTTCACCAAAGTACGTATCGCGCATGGGTTCTCCCTCGCGGGTAACCATTTGATAAAAACCGCCGTATTCTTCGTCCCACATATAATTCTTCAGGAACTCAAAGCCATGGATGGCATACTCGGGATAATCCGGGTTATCCGGATACAGGGTCATAACTTTTGAAAGAGACCAAAGGTGACGAGCCTGGGTGACAATCATTTTTTCCTGTGTGCCGGTCATTTCCCAATCATGGGAAAAACTACTTATGTAGCCTCCATACTCCTCATCAATAACTCGCGGATACCATGCGTCCAGCATGAGCTTCATTTCGTTTTCAATCACTTGTGCTTGTATTTTTTCGCTCACTGGCTCTGAGCTACAGGCTGTAACCCCAAAGGCCCACAGAGTTATTCCCATTACACGCCATATGAAACCTGAGGATTTTTCGGATAGATGATGTCGCATGCTTCCCCTTATTGTTATCAATGATTTTTTGAGCTTTCTGCCTCACGTGCGGTCTAGCGGGTTTATGAATGTAAAAAAACTATGAAAGCACTATAGGAAGATTAAACGAGCAACTCTTGGCAGTCCAGACAGAAGTTGTCGCTGGAAGTGGTGCCCGGGGCCGGGGTCGAACCGGCACGGTTGTTACCAACCGAGGGATTTTAAGTCCCTTGCGTCTACCAATTTCGCCACCCGGGCCGGGTGTGCCTACTTGTTTAGGCAAGTTATCAGGCCTGGAACCAGATCTGAAAGGATATGGAGGCGCGGGTCGGAATCGAACCGGCGTACACTGAGTTGCAGTCAGCTGCATAACCACTCTGCCACCGCGCCTAAATTTTTAAACTGTTGCGGGAATCGTCCGCCGGTTCGAAACCGGACTCTTTATTCCCCTCTGGCGCCCTGAGTTGCAGTGAGCTGCAGAACCACTCTGCCACCGCGCCATATTTTGAACCCATTTAAACACGGCGAGATCGGGTTGGCTTGAAGACCGCTGACTTTGTCAGCTGCGACTCTCAACCTGCCTGACGGGCTCTGCCACCGCGCCATATTTGTGAAATACGAGCCTAAGTGGCTCTTCACAAGGCCGCGCATTTTACTGACTGAACGGCAAAAATTACAGAGTTAATTCTGCTGGATAAAATTTAAAAACAAAGAATTGCCGAGTTGGCCAACAACGAGCGCTTTTCA
>JAURLY010000003.1 GCA_030830945.1 Gammaproteobacteria bacterium
CGGTAGGCACCACATCGGTACGTTCGCTCGAAACAGCTGCGTTGAAAACTGGTGAGATACAGCCCTTTTCTGGTGATACGGATATCTTTTTGTATCCCGGAAAAGAGTTTCATGTGGTAGATATGCTCATCACCAATTTTCACCTGCCGGAATCAACCTTGTTGATGCTGGTTAGTGCATTTTCCGGTTATACCAAGATTTTGTCTGCTTATCGTGAAGCCGTGGATAAAAACTATCGTTTTTTTAGCTATGGTGATGCCATGCTACTGACTCGAAACCCCAACGCTGTAAAGGATATTCCTGCATGACATCAGAAAATCGTAGCTGCGATATGACATTTTCCGTCAACAAAACCGATGGAAAGGCGCGCCGCGGACAAATTTCTTTCCCCCGTGGAACCATTGAAACGCCTGCCTTCATGCCGGTTGGAACCTATGGAACTGTCAAGGGCATGCTGCCGCGAGATATCGAGGCAACCGGGGCAGAGATCATTTTGGGTAACACTTTTCACCTGATGTTGCGCCCCGGAACTGAAGTGGTGCAAAAACACGGTGGCCTGCATAAATTCATGCATTGGGATAAACCGATTCTGACCGATTCTGGTGGTTTTCAAGTATTTAGTCTGGGCGAATTGCGAAAAATTACTGAAGAGGGGGTATCTTTTCGCTCTCCCATTGATGGCAGCAAGGTATTTTTGGATCCTGAACGATCCATGCAGGTTCAAAGGGAGTTAGGTTCAAATATAGTCATGGCGTTCGACGAGTGCACGCCGTATCCGGCCACGGAGCAACAGGCTCGCCAATCCATGGAGCTTTCCATGCGTTGGGCAGAGCGAAGCCTGTCCGCGCATGGTGATAACCCCAACGCCCTGTTTGGCATTATTCAGGGGGGAATGTACAAAGACCTGCGTATGGAGTCGTTGGCCCAGCTGACGGAAACAGGCTTTGATGGCTATGCTATTGGTGGTCTTTCCGTAGGAGAGCCTAAGGAAGAAATGCAGGCAGTACTGGATTATCTGCCAGATGCAATGCCTGCTGACAGACCGAGATATTTGATGGGCGTTGGCAAACCTGAAGATCTAATTTATGCCGTTTTGTCTGGCGTAGATATGTTCGATTGCGTCATGCCCACGAGAAATGCGCGTAACGGCCATTTATTCACTTCTCAGGGGGTTATCAAGATCCGCAATGCGGTACATCAAGACGATACTTCAACACTTGATCCCGAATGCAGCTGTTATACCTGTGAGAATTTTTCCCGGAGTTATTTATATCACTTGGACAAGACCAGGGAAATTCTGGGTTCTCAGCTGAATACCATACATAACCTGACTTATTACCAGACGTTGATGAGCCAATTACGCGAGGCAATAGAGCAAGGAAATTTGAAAGACACGGCTAAAAAAATCTTGTCAGGCTATGTTGAAAGCCGTTCTTAAAGATTAACCGGCTAAATAGTAATAGTTGAAATTTGTGGATAACCGGTTCGAATTTTGGGAAATTGTTTCGTATGAAGCCGATTTAAGGGGCGTTTCCCTAGGTTTCGACCATTCAATCACTATATAATCCGCGGCTAATTTTTGGATGCCCCGTGAAGAGATGGGGCTCACTCACAACGATTCGCGTCCTTCATGAATAGATATCCAATTTGGAAATACTTGCTGCTGATTACGGTATTGGCAGGGTCTTTAATTTACGCGCTGCCTAACTTGTATGAGCCGGATCCGGCTGTGCAGATAAGTGGTCAAAGCGGTGCAACTGAAATTCTTCCACGTACTCTTGAGATAACCCAGCGTGCCCTTGATGAAGCGGGTATTACGCACTTTGGTGGTGTTGTTTCAGAAGACGCTAAAAGTGCCTTGATTCGACTCGAGACCATGAGTGACCAGCTCCTGGCGAAGTCGACAATACAGCGTGCGTTGGGCAGTGAATACGTCGTTGCGCTCAATCTGGCACCAACTACGCCTCAATGGTTACAGGACCTGGGAGCTCAGCCGATGAAGCTCGGTCTGGATCTAAGCGGTGGCGTGCATTTCTTGATGGAAGTGGATATCAATGCGGCGGTGGATGCGAATCTTGAGAGTGTTTCCGGTCAAGTACGTACTTTGCTTAGAGAAGAAAGGATTCGATATCTCAGTCCGGAAGTGACGGATGATCAGGCCCTATCTGTCAGTTTTCGTTCTGCGGAAGATCGTGACACAGCACTTAATGTTATTCGTGATGCCCAGCCTGCCCTGATTTATGAAGCGGTGGAGGATGACCGCTACTTCAATTTGCTTATTCGATATTCCGAAGCAGAAGTTAGCGACATTGAAGAGAGGGCTTTGCAGCAAAACCTGACGGCGCTTAAAAATCGCGTGAATGAACTTGGGGTGGCCGAGCCTCTGGTACAGCGTCAGGGGCAGAACCGGATTGTAGTGGAACTTCCCGGGATTCAGGATACGGCAGAGGCCAAGCGAATCATTGGTAAGACCGCAAACCTGGAGTTTCGACTGGAGTATGACCAGACTGAAAGTAATTTTTTTGAAGAGTTTGAGTTCCGTGACGAGACGGTTGGTATAGGAACGGCTCGCCTCGAACGCCAGCCAATAGTGACTGGAGAATCGGTTACCGATGCGAGTACCGGGTTTGATGAAAATGGAATGCCGCAGGTTAGTATAAATTTGAGCTCTGACGGCGGAGCCCAAATGCACCGCGCTACCCGAGATAATATTGGGCGTCGAATGGGTGTTCTCTTTATCGAATACCGAAACGACGTGGACTATATCACCGACGACAATGGCAACGAAATTGCTGTAACTGAGCAAGTGGCAGACAAGAAGGTTATCAACCTTGCCACGATTCAGGGAGCGCTTGGCGTTTCCTTTCGCATTACGGGTGTTGGCAGTCAGTATGAAGCGCAAGAGCTAGCCTTGTTGCTCAGAGCAGGTGCATTGGCAGCGCCCATGACCTTTGTCGAGGAGCGAACCGTGGGGCCTTCTCTCGGTGCTGAGAATATTGCAGCCGGGATTACTTCTGTCCAGATTGGCCTGATATTGGTCATGGTCTTTATGTTGGTCTACTACCGACTATTTGGCCTTTTTGCCAATATTTCGTTAATGGCCAACCTTATTATTTTGACAGCCGCCATGTCGACTATTGGCGCCACATTAACGCTCCCGGGCATTGCGGGTATCGTGTTGACACTGGGTATGGCCGTTGATGCCAATGTGTTGATTTTCGCCCGGATTCGCGAAGAGTTAAGAAACGGTGTTCCACCGCAATCGGCGATTAGTGCCGGCTTTGACCGGGCATGGACAACCATCCTCGACGCCAACCTGACAACACTTATCGTTGCAGCAATTCTTTATTTGATTGGTTCCGGTGCGGTTCAGGGATTCGCCGTTACCCTGTTCTTTGGAATTTTGACGTCCATGTTTACCGCCGTAGTTGGCACCCGGGCCATGGTGAACCTTACTTATGGATCGCGTACCAGAATCCAGAAGCTTTGGATCTAGGAGAAAGAGATGTCCGAGATAAAAGTAATAAATTTTATGCGGTCGCGAAAAATTTCGGCCTTGCTTTCAGTTATTGCAGTTATTGGTTCTATTGCATCACTTAGCTATCAGGGATTGAATCTGGGACTGGATTTTTCTGGTGGGACACTGCTGGAACTTCAGTATGATCGGCCAGCGAATGTTGAGGAAATACGTGTAGATCTGGCGGAGCAGCAGTTGCCTTCTGCCATGGTGGTGTATTTTGGTTCAGACAGTGACATTCTTATACGTGTAAGAGATAACCTGGGCCAGGAACGCGCAGAGGTTATTGCCAATACACTTGCCCAGAATTCAGGTGCCGAAATTGACTTACAGCGAGTGGAGTATGTTGGACCCCAGGTTGGGGAAGAACTGCGGGAAGATGGCGGCCTTGGAATGGTGGCTGCCCTTTTGGTGGTGATGCTCTATGTGGCCATCCGTTTCCAATACAAATTTTCTATTGGTGCTGTTGTTGCACTGTTTCACGACGTGATTATTACGCTAGGGCTGTTCTCTATATTTCGATGGGAATTTGACCTTACAGTCCTTGCCGCATTACTGGCGATTATTGGTTATTCACTGAACGACACCATTGTGGTATTTGATAGGATTCGTGAGAACTTCCGAGCCGTGCGCGGAAAAGACCCTGAAGAAGTTGTAAATATTTCCCTAACGCAAACCATCTCGCGCACCTTGATTACTTCGTTGACGACTTTGATGGTGCTAGTTGTGC
>JAURLY010000004.1 GCA_030830945.1 Gammaproteobacteria bacterium
CCCAGCAGCGGCGAAATGATCTTCTGCAGACGGAAATCACCAAGCTGGATGCCATGGCAGCAGAAATTCGTGAGTTAAGGCGAGCAAAAGCTGAAATGCTTGACCGAATGGAGGTCATTAAAGGTCTTCAGACGAATCGTCCTGAAATAGTCCGGCTGTTTGATCAACTGGTACAGGTGACACCTGACGGCGTGTATTTGTTGTCAATGACCGTCAGCGGAACCGCACTTTCCTTTGAGGGCAAAGCAGAGTCGAACAACCGGATTTCTGCATTGATGAGGCAGATTGATGCGTCAGATAAATTCACGCAGCCAAACTTGACCACGGTGACGGCAGATTCTGAGCTGGGTGCTCAGGGCAGCCGTTTTTCCATGACTGCCCAAGTCGTAGATTCTTCAGAGAATATCTAGGGGATACGGATGGATATTCAAGCGATTATTGAAGAAATCAAGAGTATTGATCCTACCGAGATTCGGTTGGACAACATTGGCCGTTGGCCACTGGTCGTGCGTATTCTTATGTGCATAGGTGCTTTCGTGGCAGTTATAGCGCTCTACTTTTACCTGGGTGTGTCAAATTCAAATGCACTTCTGGAGAGGACAATCGCTCAGGAAGCCGAGTTAAGAGAGACGTTTGAAAGCCGTTCGTATGAGGCTGCCAATCTTGAGGCTTACCGAGAACAGCGCGTGGAATTAGACGAGCGTTTGCAGACGTTGATTGGCCAGCTGCCCAAGGACACCGAAGTTCCTGGACTTCTGGAAGATATTACCGAAACCGGATTAAGCAGTGGCTTGGCGATCGACAGCATTCAATTACAGAGCGAACGGTCGCATGATTATTATGTAGAGTTGCCAATATCGATTACGGCATCTGGCGGATACCATGATTTCGCGACCTTCATTAGTGGTGTTTCCGGGTTGCCCAGAATTGTTACCTTGCATGACTTTGAAATTTCCAGAAGTGGGTCCTCTCTGCTGAATCTTTCGATTACAGCGAAGACCTATCGTTATAAGGAGCCGGAGTAATGAATCCTTTCGGCGCTAATATAAAATTTTTCCTTTTAGCTGGGGTAGTGATGCTGTCGGCATGCTCCTCCAATAATAATCAGGATATTTTGGCTTTTATGGAACAAGTTCGTGCGGAATCTGCCAATCGAATTCGCATAGAACCACTACCTGCTTACCCGCCCTACGTTGCGGTGGTTTATCAGTCTGCAGGTCAGCGGAGTCCATTTGCCCCTCCAAGAGAGGTTGTGACTTCTGATATTTCAGGTGTTCTGACAGCAGCACCAGATCTTTCCCGACCAAAAGAATTTTTGGAAAGGTTTAATCTGGCTGAATTGACTATGGTCGGTAGCATTCAGCACAACGGTGTTAGGTGGGGACTTATCAGGGATGGAGATGGTTCTGTTCACCGGGTCCGTGAGGGCAATTACCTCGGAAGGAATTATGGGTTAGTCACCCAGGTCAGTGAATCAAGTCTTGAGCTGGTCGAGACTGTAGTCAATGGCCAGGGCGGATGGATCGAAAGACCGCGCAATATGGGCATGGGCGAAAACTAGAGAAGAGCCATGAATATTTATCCAATAAAAGTATTTGACAAGAATTTTCGGTTGATTTGTCTTAAGTGGGTCTGCCTGGTATCGCTGCTGGTTTGCTCAGCTGGAGCCATGTCGGCCGCACTTGAGAATGTCGAATTCAGGCCTATTGTCCAAGACCGGTTTGAAGTCGTTTTATCGCTCGACGGAATGGATTTCGAGACGCCTCAGGTATTCGCAATTGAGCAGCCTGCCAGATTAGTTCTGGATCTGCCTGGTGTTACTAATCAAGTAGCCGAAAAACAGTTTCCGCTTACATTAAATAATGCTTCCCAGGCAATACTTCTGGGCACTCCAGAGCGTACTCGTCTGGTTATTAATATGAATAATGCCGTGAGTCATAACCTGCAGGTTTCAGGCTCAACTGTCAGGTTGGTTGTTGGTTCAAGTGTTGCTTCGGGTTCACAGAGTGCTTCTCAGTCTTCAATTGTTCCACGGCTTGCTGCTGCCCAGACGGACAACTCTGGAATGGGTGAAATTCTTCATATCGAAGAACTGGATTTTCGACGAGGTGAAACGGGCGAAGGCAATATCCTGCTTGAGCTTGAAGACGATGAAGTCAATACAGATGTCTCTGTTTTAGGCAACACCATTGAAGTTCGATTCTTCGATGTTTCCTTGCCTGAAAACCTCCAGCGCATTTTTGATGTGCAAGATTTTTCAACGCCGGTTTCAAAATTCAGTGCAGAAACGATTGGCCGCGATTCCATTGTGGAAATCACGACGATTGAGCCGTTCGAGTACTTGGCATATCAAACTGATACTTCCTATGTGGTAAGCGTCAAGCCAAGAGCAGCGCCGGGTACTCCAGGTGCGGAAAACGAGTTCAACTATACGGGTGAAAAACTTTCACTTAATTTTCAGGATATTGAAGTTCGTGCGGTTCTTCAGCTGATTGCGGACTTTACTGAGCTTAACCTGGTCGCCAGCGACACGGTAAATGGCAGTATTACATTGCGTTTGCAGAATGTCCCTTGGGACCAGGCTCTGGATATTGTCCTCAAGGCAAAGGGGTTGGATCAACGACGTGAAGGTAATGTTCTATTGGTTGCGCCAATTGCAGAAATTGCTGAGCGTGAACGAATGGAGATTGAAGCCGGTCGACAGTTACAAGAGCTGGCGCCCTTATCAACAGAATACATTCGTATTCGTTATGCTGATGCATCGCAATTATTCGAGCTATTGACGAGTACTGGTTCAACTGAAGATTCGCTCGGGCTGCTTTCACCTCGAGGATCTGCCATTGTGGACCAAAGAACCAATACTATAGTTTTAACCGATGTGGCTGAAAAAATCACTGCATTCAGGCGCATGATAGACGAGCTGGATATTCCAATTAGGCAAGTGCTGATTGAAGCCCGAATAGTTATTGCCAGTAACGATTTTCGACGTGAGCTTGGTATTCGTTGGGGTGGTACAGGTGTGAATTTCTCGGACTCGGGCGACAGCGTGGTTCAATATGGGCCATCGCGAGGCAGTGTGGGTGGTCAGGCGATTGATGCCTTTGGTGTGAATGCCGGAAATATTGATTTGGCGCCCGCGGTAGATCTGGGTGTAGCCGCGGCTTCATCGAGCTTCGCGGTTTCGTTTCTTACAGATTCTGCGTTTGTTGATCTCGAGTTGAGTGCGCTCGAAAGTGAAGGTTATGGCGAAGTAATCTCCCAACCAAAAGTTTTAACCGGAGACAAACAAACCGCCTACATTAAGTCAGGTTCTGAAGTTGCCTATCAAGAGGCTGCATCAAGTGGTGCAACCACCACTGCGTTCAGGGAAGCTGTACTTCAGCTGGAAGTTACGCCTCAGATCACACCGGATGACCGAGTTATCCTGGATTTGCTGGTGGCCCAGGATTCTATTGGTGATTTGGTCTTTGGTGGTGAGCCTACGATCGATACCACAGAGCTGGGAACCCAGGTATTGGTTGATTCAGGTGAGACTCTTGTTTTGGGCGGTATATTCCGCATGAATCAAACAGAACAAGAAAATAAGGTTCCCTTCCTCGGTGATCTTCCAATTGTCGGGAATGCCTTTAAAAATACTCTGACTAACACAGAGAAGCAGGAGATATTGATCTTCATCACGCCAAAAATTATTGATGAAAACTTCAGCAGCCGATGAGTTCGGGTGGTGACAATGTTGTCCTCATAGGGCCAATGGGTTCGGGCAAGAGCGCTGTTGGACGCGCTCTATCCGCTCAGTTGGGAATGCAGTTTGTCGATACAGATCACCTTATTGAAGAGCGCTGTGGGGCGAACATTCCCTGGATTTTTGATATTGAAGGTGAGGATGGTTTTCGCAAGCGTGAGACGGCAGTATTGGAAGAAGTGTCCTCTGCCGCTCATTCCGTAATTGCCACTGGCGGCGGTGTGGTAGTAACACCAGAAAACCGACCTTTGCTCAAAAAAATTGGCAAAGTGGTATATCTATGTGCACCGGTAGATGTCTTGTTTCGCCGAGTCTCCAAGGATAAATCCAGACCCTTGTTGCAGGTGGAGAACCCCCGCGCTACCTATGAGGAAATCTTTCAGCAGCGAGACCCTATTTACCGTGAACTAGCGGATCTGGTCTATCAGGGAACGGAAGAGATTAGTCCACAGCAAGTCGCCAGAAATATCTCAGAACGCTTGCTGGAAATTTAGTCTGGCTAGCCGCTAGAATGCGCATCCTCAACTTTTCAGGTTGTACCCGGGAACAAAATTGATTGAAATAACTGTAGAGCTTGGCGAACGACGCTATCCAATTCGAATTGGTGAGGGATTATTGCGTTCGCAATCCCTGGCTGATTTCTTAACGGGTTCCCAAGCCCTTGTCGTAACCAACGAGACCGTTGCCCCTATCTATCTTCCGACAATTCTGGATAACCTGTCCAAGAGTGGGGTAGCTGCCGATAGTCTGATGCTGCCTGATGGTGAAAGATTTAAAAATCTGGACACCCTGAACAAAATTTTTGATGGATTAACGGAGTATCGTCATAACCGAACAACTACCTTGATTGCTTTAGGCGGTGGTGTGATAGGTGATATGACAGGCTTTGCTGCAGCTTGCTATCAACGCGGGGTAAATTTTATCCAGGTGCCGACCACATTGCTGGCGCAAGTGGATTCATCAGTGGGTGGCAAAACCGCCGTGAATCATAAAGCCGGTAAAAACCTTATTGGCGCTTTTTATCAGCCAAAAGCCGTGATCATAGATACAGAGACGCTTAAGACTTTACCCGATCGGGAATATTCGGCCGGGATGGCCGAAGTAATCAAGTATGGGCTTATTGCTGATGCCGACTTTTTGAGTTGGCTCGAACTGAATATCGAGCCGCTTATGAAGCGTGACAGCCATGCTATAGCAAGGGCTATTGCTGTTTCTTGTGAAATTAAGGCCCGCGTAGTCGCGGCCGATGAAACCGAGCAAGGAGTGCGGGCCATTCTTAATCTTGGGCATACATTTGGCCACGCAATTGAAGCTTTCCAGCAGTACAAGGAATGGTTACACGGAGAAGCTGTAGGTGCCGGAATGATATTGGCCGCCGAGCTTTCCATGCGCATGGGCAATATCACTGAGCAGGATTACCTAAGAGCCAAAACGCTTATAGCTGCTGCCGGATTGCCCACTGAGCCTCCGGAAAATATTTCCAGGGAAGATTTCCTTAGCTTGATGGGGCTGGACAAGAAAGTGCTTGATGGCCGATTGCGATTGGTACTCCTGGAATCACTCGGCGAGGCGATAGTAACCTCAGATTTCCCCATAGATAAACTGGAATCGGTTCTCCCGGCCTAGCTCTCTTGCCCTGGAGGGCAGGCATAGGAAAGTTCATCAATGTCTTTGTATTTCTCTATAACTGGTTCTATTGCTTTGGCCCTTAATCGCTTTAATTCTTTTCCAAGGGCTTTGCCTTCAAACCCCTGTTCAAGCAGGGCAGATGCATTTAAGGATGCTGCTGCCGCTTCGCATTGAATTAGAAATTCTCTCTGTGGGTAGGGCCTCAACTCCAGGCCTGTCCGCCCACGTGCATCAGCCATGCAGCAATTCCCAAAGTCTTCTACATAAGAGTTTTGTGTCCAGGCCCCAAGCTGCGATAACAGTTCAATGGCCTCTTCGGAAGATGTCTGAAGCACTTGATGACATTGTAGATGATACCTTGCGACACGAACGGCCAGGTTTCGGTATTTGTTGGGTATTTTCAGGCGATCGCACATTAAATTGGTGAGTTCGGCGCCTCGTGCCTCATGGCCGGTATGACTTGGTCGGATATCATCCGGAGTATTGGCTTTGCCCAGATCGTGACACAGTACGGCGAATCGCTGTACCGGATCATTTGTTAGTTCAGCGATACGGTCAAGGCTCAGAAGACAGTGATAGTCTGCGTCGATCTCTGGATGAAATTTAGGACTTTGCGCAACCCCAAAAAGTGCATGTACTTCAGGGAAGATGATTTTTAGTGCATCTACTTCCCTAAGTATTTCAAAAAACTGACTTGGGCGAGGTGTTTTTAATGCTTTCTCGGTTTCTATCCAGACACGTTCAGGTTTAAGTTTCTCGAGTTCTCCACTTGCAGACATGGACATTAATAGTTCTCGGGTTTCCCCAGCCAGCTCAAAACCATATTGGGATAACTGGGCGGCAAACCGGGCCACTCTCAGAACACGCAATGGATCTTCGGTAAAAGCCGGTGATACATGCCTGAGTATTCTATTATTCAGATCTTCCTGGCCGTTAAATGGGTCGATGAGTTTGTTGTCGCGATTTTTGGCGATGGCATTAATGGTTAGGTCCCGGCGAGACAAATCTTCTTCAAGGGTCACCGCTTTCGTCTCTGTAGAAAAGCCATGATAACCGCTACCCTGTTTTCGCTCTCTCCTGGCCAGAGCGTATTCCTCTTTGGACTGGGGGTGTAAAAACACAGGAAAATCCTTGCCGACCTGGGTAAATCCAAGCTTCTGCATTTCTTCAGGGGTGGAGCCGACAACTACCCAGTCCCGTTCTTTGGCGGTCATACCCAGCAACTGATCCCTGACAGCACCGCCGACCAAATATGTGATGAGATTTTTCTCTGCGGTCATTTATTAGCGCTTTGCCAGCCCTCGGGCTTGTAAAAATTCCAGCATGTGCGGCCGGGATTCTTTGGATAAAAACCCTTCCATTTGCTCGGTCCAACTGGTTGATTTCTTATTACCAGTCCTGGTTTTATAGTATTCGCTTACGTCTTTGTCGTATTGCTTTATCTCGTCCGGAATCAAGTTTTCCAGATAGTTGTTTTCCATTACCCACAAAGGAAGAGGCAAGCGTGGCTTGGACTCTGGGTCTTGTGCAGGGTAGCCCAGGCAGAGCCCAAAAACCGGGTAGACAAAATCGGGTAATTGCAGCAAATCCGATACCTCTTGAGGATTGTTGCGTATCCCGCCTATATAGCAAGTTCCCAGACCTTCTGATTCAGCAGCAATAACCATGTTTTGTGCCATGAGAGAGGTATCTACCGTGGCTATAATAAACTGCTCCATATAGCCGGGATCGGAGCTAATACCCGATTGCTGGCAAATAGTCTGGTTTCTTGCCAAGTCAGCGCAACACACGAAAAATTCGGCACATTGGGCAACATAGGCTTGATTGCCACATAGGTCTGCAAGTTTGTCGCGAGTGGTGCCTTCGGTAATGCGAATCAGACTGTAGGCTTGTGCGAAACTGGACGTCGCGGCAGCCTGCCCGGCCATTAGCAAGCGCTCAAGCAAATCTTGCTCAATTGCCTGAGTTGTAAACTTACGGATCGAACGGTGCTGTAATAGTAAATCGATAAATTGCATCTTTTGTTTCCAGGGCCCTTGGTTATTATTTCACGGTGACTAGGGGCAAACCATTGGTTCGGTCGAATCGACTGTTATGATGCTTAAAATAAAATAATATGAGTAGGCAAATTGGTCTCAGGGAATAGGGTCCTCAGATTATGAGCGTATACAACGTTCTATATTTTTTGTTGATTTTTAGCTTCGCCCTGAGCGCATCAGCTATGTGGATCAACTGGCACCTAAATCGCCACGAACTGGCAGTCAGGGACTGGGCCATCGCTTTGAGTATGACTCTGGAGGGTTGTTCGATGGCGGTCATTGCCCGATTGAATATTGCAGATTCACCCGATGCGATGGTTCCCCTGACATTCTTTACCCTGTTAAGGGATTTGGGTACGTCAATAAATGGATTTGCCTGGTTTATTCTCTGGCGTGGGGTATTGCGGTTTATGGGTCGTAGCATGCCAGATATGAAATTGCTTTATGGCGCCTGGTTAGGCTTTTTGGCTTTACTAATAGCTGGCCACCCACTAAATATGCCAGCCGCATGGGCCGTTGCTTGGATTTCTTTACTTATCTCGATTCTCTCCCTTTTGGTGCTCAACGATATTCTTCGGCACGGTGTATCGGGCATTGCGACCTAGTTTGCCAGCGCTGGCTTTTCGGGAGCAGCCTTAACCTGGGGAGTCAGGTCGGTTATGAGTTTTCTGGATATATCCCGGCCAATAGATTCGGGGTTTGATACCGTCGTGATGTTTGGAGCGGTCATTACTACCTTTGCCTGCATGATGGCACTGATTTTGTTAACCAACCAGAGACTAATCGATCGTCTTGGCACCGTCGCAAATCTGGATGATTCAAGAGCTGTGTTGAGTCGTAGGGCGTTTCTCGATTCGGTGGAACCTTTGCTTGAAAGTTCGCTCTCCAGCCAGCAGCCCAGCACTATTGTATTGCTGAACATTGATAACTTTTCTGAAATTAATGACAAGTATGGTGGTAAAAGTGGAGACCAGACACTTGCGCATGTTGCCTTGCTGGTGATGCGTGTATTGGGAAGACAAGATCTGCTTGCTCGATACAGTGGTAGTGAATTTATTCTGTTTATTTATGGAAAATCGGCGCAGCAGTCAAAAACATTAATGAATCGATTGTTGGTTTTATTGAAGCAAAATGCCCTGGATACTGGCCGTGGGCCATTTCAAGTTAACCTGAGTATAGGTATCGCAGAGCATCGTTTTTCTGAGGGGGTATCTGAAACCATCTCCAAGGCAATGGTCGAGCTCCAACAACAAAAACGAACCGAAATTTCTTCAGCAAAATTAGCCTAGATATCTCCTGTAAACGTCAACTTGGCCCTGAGTTTTTTGCCACGCAAGCTCACATATACAGTAGTATTGTTTTAACTTTTCAGATGTTGCCGCTGCATTTTGCCCACAGTTCCTTCAAACGGCATCCATATCGCCTACGACGAGTTTGGTAACCCGGATGCACCGGCAGTTATCCTTATTATGGGGCTCTATTGCCAGCTAATTGACTGGCCAGAACCCTTTTGCAGGAAGATTGCCGATGCAGGTTACCGAGTGATTCGATTCGATAATCGTGATATTGGCTTGTCGTCTCACCTTGATCATCTATCACCCCCCAGCCTGGTTGCATATGGTTTGAGCATGGCTTGGGGCATGCCAGTTCCAGCGCCCTATGATCTGGATGATATGGCCGATGATGTGCTTGGCTTAATGAGTGCCTTGGACATTGATCAGGCTCATGTTGTGGGTTCTTCCATGGGGGGAATAATTGCCCAACTACTAGCGTCAGAGAAACCAGAAAAGATACGCTCACTTTGCTGCCTGAGTTCCACCACAGGAAATCCCTGGCTTCCACTCCCTCATTGGCGGGTGCTGCAGCTGGTCACAAATCCTGCCTATATTTTTAGCGAGTCAGGCTATCAGCAAAAGCTGGAGTTGATGCGTTTGCTAACCAGCCCGGCCTACCCGCAATCGGATAGAGAACTGGAAAGCTGGATATCAGTAAGGGAACGCAGGTCGCCGGATTCACAAGGGCTTTCACGACAGCTGGCTGCGTCACTGAAGACAGGTAATATTTCCAATCGGTTGAAAAATGTCCATGTTCCTACGCTGGTTTTACATGGCGATAGTGACCTGTTGGTTCCCTATGCTTGTGGGCAGGACATCGCTAATAAAATCGATGGAGCCCAATTTGAATTAATCCAGGGGTGGGGACATGATTTCCCAGAGCAACTGGCAAAGCCCTTGGCCGAGAAAATTCTTAACCACCTGAGTGAGACAGACTCTCAGGATAATTAGTCGTTAATAACCCCGGCATCAGGGTTTCTGTAAGTATTCAGATCAAATCGGTTTTCACTCTTGGCGACAATGGTACTTACAGCGGCGTCACCAGTCACATTCACCGCCGTACGCAACATATCCAGTATGCGGTCGACACCCAGGATCAGGCCGATTCCCTCGACGGGCAAATTTACTTCATTGAAGACCATGGTAAGCATAACCAGGCCAACGCTGGGGACAGCTGCTGTACCAATCGAGGCAAGAACGGCCATCAGAATCACCATTAAATAATCCATAGCACCGAGGTCGACGCCATAGACATTGGCGATGAATACCGTGGCCACACCCTGCATCATTGCCGTGCCATCCATGTTGATTGTGGCGCCAAGGGGCACTGTGAACGAGGCAATGGAATTATTTACACCTAGTCGCTCCTCAACGGTTCGAAGCGTCACTGGAATAGTCGCAGCAGAACTGGCTGTACTAAAGGCAAATGTTTGCGCGGTACGGAGTTTTTTGAGGAAGGTTATTGGGCTAAGGCCGGTAAGGATCTTAAGAATAAAGCTGTAACTAACAAAGGCATGAAAGAGAAGAGCCGCTACCAGTACCAGCGCATAACCAAGTAGTTCTTTTAGAAGATCAAGACCAAGCTCCGAAACGGCTTTGGCAATCAGACAAAAAACCGCATAGGGCGCAAAATGCATTACCAGATTAACCATTTTCATCATGACCAGATTCAGTTGCTCAATCAGTTTCACGGTATCCGGGGATTCTTTGGCAACAGCCAGCAAGCTGACGCCAAAAATGATGGCAAAGAAGATAATTGCCAGCATGTCGCCGTTAGCCATAGCCGCTATGGGATTGCTGGGAATGATATTTATCAAAACTTCGGAGACAGGTGGGGCACTGTTTCCCGCAAAGTCACTGGTAG
>JAURLY010000036.1 GCA_030830945.1 Gammaproteobacteria bacterium
AACATCGCCGATGGCGCATGGGCGTCAACACGTTCCCTCTGGATTTTTGCATCGCGATAATTGATCAGCAATGCCGCAATCAAACCCAGCATAAAGACAATCACTGGCGCAGCCACACCGCTAACAAGGGTAACGATAACGACTAACGTCAGAAGAAGGTTCCAATAAAATAAACTGGGTCGACGTAACTGCTTTTCGTCCTCTGAATCAAGATCCGTACTTGCTGATATCGCCACGGAATTGTCTTCTAAGACTGGAGCACTAACCGACTGTCTCTTACCAAGGTAGAAAGCAATGAGGTAAACCATCCCGAGACCGACGATTTGTATTGGTATTAAAGGCCGATAAAGCTCTATCAAAGGGATATCAAGCGACGCGGCCGCTCTCAGTGTTGGCCCGCCCCAGGGCAGCATATTGGCCACGCCTGCGGCCATAGCAACAATACAAGCCAATATGCGCCTATCCATACCCAACTTATCGTAAAGAGGAAGCATTGCCGGAATAACGATAAGGAAGGTTGATGCACCCGAACCATCAAGATGAGCGACGGTTGCTAGCAAGGCGGTGCCCAGCGTTATTCGTTCTGGATGATGTCCGGCAAAACGAAAGACCATATCGATTGCCGGATCAAACAATCCAGCGTCTCTCATCACACCAAAAAAAAGTATGGCGAAAATAAACAGCCCGACGATGGGCGCAACACTGCGTATTCCCGATATTGCGAAATCAAAAGTTTCAAAGCCAAATCCGCCAATTAACGCACCGGCAATGGGCATGATCGTTAGCGCCATCAGTGGCGAGAGCCATCGGCACATGATGACAACCACTAATAATATTGTGATCAGAAAACCAAGTGAAACCAATGGAGCCCCTCCCGGGAATGTTTATGGCATTGAAAGTCTAACCGCAGTCGTTTAATTTATCATTTCAATTATTTTAATAAGTTGATCGGAAATGACGATTAATGTTTCTACCAAGGTAATGAAGGCATTTTTAGCACTTGATGAAACCCGGAATTTTACCCGGGCTGCGGAGATGAGCCATGTATCACAATCGACGCTTAGCGCCATGATTTCCAAATTGGAGGATTCGCTAAATACTCGCCTTTTTCAGAGAAATACTCGCAATGTGACCTTAACCCCTGAAGGGGAATTATTTGCCGTTGGCGCAAGACAGTTTGTAGATGACATGGAACTTCTACTCAGCAATTTGAATGACCATGTCAACCGCAAGAAAGGACAACTGAGCATTGCCACACTTCCTTCCCTGGCTGCTGGAACCTTACCCAAGATACTTGCCAAATATAGAAGCCAATACCCTGATATCAGGATCAAAATGTTTGATGTGCTTTCGGATGAGTGCCTTGATTTATTGAGAGGCGGACAGGTCGAACTGGCAATCACTGCGGTTAAACCGGACATCGACGAATTTGACGTACAGGAGTTATATCGCGAACGTTTTGTCGTTATATGTAACCGCAAACACAAGCTAAGTCATCAAGACAAAATTGCATGGGAGGACATCTCGGATTTTGAATTTATCCGTTTCCCGCACAACTCAAGTCTCCGACAAATCCTGGACAACGCTTCGTTAGCATCAACCAACTACATAGAAGTCAGGAATCTAAGTACCGCGGCAGGCCTAATAGCGAGTGGTTATGGTTTTACTGTTGTGCCTGAATCAAGCCTTTTTGTTTTTAACCATCCAGAAATCTGCTCAATTCCGCTGAAGAAGCCAGCCATCGAAAGGAGTATCTGCCTAGTAAAACGAAAAGAGTCTCAACTTTCCTCTGCGGGAAAGGCTCTGAGCGAACTATTGCAACCTGAACTGAAAAAAATTACAGGCTCTGATTAGAACACTATTTTCGGACGTTAATAAAACGCAGAAAACCTATGATCTCATCGGAACATAGGCATTCATTAGTGCATAATCTGTATTCAGTGTTCACTTTTGCCGTGAGCATTGGGAAAACAAAATAAATAAAAGCCAAACAAAAGGCTACTGGAGGGGAAATTGTCCACCGCTGTAAATCCAACGAATTCCAAGATGAGCAACTACCGATACTTTTTGCTCGCAATCATTTTTTTCCTAACCGTCGTCAACTACGCAGACCGGGCCATTATTTCCATTGCCGGGCCCGCCATCTCTGATGAATTCGGTTTATCTGCCATCGAGCTAGGCTTTATCTTTTCGGCCTTTGGCTGGTCCTATGTGATTGGACAGTTACCCGGTGGATGGCTACTGGACCGATTTGGCACCAAGTGGGTTTACGCAACATGTGTAGGCATCTGGTCTCTTTTCACCCTGCTTCAGGGATTTGTTGCAGGCGCTGCAGCTGTTGCACTGCTTTTCACTTTAAGGTTGCTGGTTGGCCTGTCTGAGGCCCCATCTTTTCCCGCCAACTCTCGTGTTGTTTCCATGTGGTTTCCAACGCAGGAACGCGGCCTTGCGGCCGCCGTATTTAATTCTGCCCAGTATTTGGCCACGGTATTATTCGCGCCGCTGATGGGTTGGATTGTTTACAGCTACGGTTGGCGCGAAGTCTTTTGGTTAATGGGCGGCATCGGCATT
>JAURLY010000037.1 GCA_030830945.1 Gammaproteobacteria bacterium
CTCAGTCACGGTGGGTAGTCGCCACCAATCCCAGATGGATTGTCCGGCGTAGCCTCGTTCGACGGACCGGTCAAGGTTATCCCAATGGTTTAACACGCGTAATTGAATATCAGGCGCGCTGATTATGTCCAGCAGGCTAAGGTCTTGCTTTGTCTGTACCTGACGTAGAAATTCGAATGTACCGTAGAGCAGGCCGAGGTCAGTATTTGCGGCTATGACGGTCGTTTTGAAACCATTGATTTCCATGCTTCGAAGCAGAAACCCCTCTTTGCCTATTGAGCCAAAAGGTAAAGCCAGCCGGGCGATAGCTGTCGAGCTGTCCGGTGTGCCAATTAGGATAGTTCCCTGAGTGATTTCTGAAGTAATTGGCAAGTGGTTCCCAGTAAATCCGTGAAATGCTCGCTGCATTTCATTGATTGCCACCTGCGTTGTTGCAGAGGGGTTTTCTGGTGTAATCAGGGCGGTTGCATTATGCGTGAGAATTTCACGTTCGGTATCAGGAAGGGGTTGATAACGAAGCCAGAGATCATAGCCATCTTCTGCCGAAGCTGCTCCTGATAAGAGGCCGTTTAGGATTATCAAGGTCCCGACAATCCGAATCAGAGTGTTCATTTGATGGTTTTCTCCGCGATGATTTTGTTCTTATATTGGCTAATTGGCGCAACAATACACAATCAAACTGAATACACAAATAGGCAGGTTGTCTGAATTACCGAGAGTCAAATCTGGTAGGTCAGGCTAGCGATTCGCCAGTTGATGCCTGAAATCTGTCGGTGAGCACCCATACCAGCGGCTATACAGGCGAGCAAAATAACTCGGGTCCGGGAAGCCAATACTCGCGGCAATGCTAGCGATTGGCTCGTTAGTGTCGCGCAGAAGGCGCCTTCCCTGTTCCAGCCGGATTTCATTAATGAATTGTTTCGGAGAGCGGTTTAGGTATTTCCTGAAGCGTCGTTCAAGAGTGCTTATAGAAACAAATGAGACGCGCGCCAGCTCAGAAATTTCAATGTCACTGGCGTAATTTGTGCGGATATAGTCGAGAGATACTTCCAGTTGCTGCACTGCCGCCAAGGGGATACTAACTTTGTCCCTGCGGCGTGATAAGCCGTATGTGCCTATTACTTTTCCATCTGTTGATTTGAGCGGGTACTTGCTGGTTTCAAACCAGGCTATTTCACCTGAGCGCTGAATATTTAGTTCGAGCCGTTCGCGAACCGGAACACCAGACAACACTTTTTTGTCGTCCGCGATAAATTTACGTGCCATATCTGGCGGTAAAAAGTCATAGTCATTTTTGCCGATGAGCTGATCAAGACTGCTTGCTCCGTATTGGTAGATGAAAAAACTGTTGGCGAACATGATTCGGCTATCAATGTCCTTCACCCAAACGAGTGTCCGCTCAAGGATATCGAAAGCGCCCAGTATTTGGTTGAAATCCGTCTGGCTGAAAAAGGTTTTTTCCGTCTGGTGCAGGACTTTATCAGCCGTCATTCTAATCCCCTCTACCGCAAGCAATTGCCGATTTTGTCCGGATGATACCAGATTTTCTGCTAGTGCCAGATGACGCAGCAGGACTACACTCGGTGTCTCTCTCGATGTTTTAACTTGCACCCAAGAAAGTGCGGTATTTATCATGAGAGATAGAAGTTAGAAAAAGTGCGATAACAATAAATAACGATATAACGCACATTTAGGGTGAACGGTCATTTTTGAGTTTCCGCTAGTGCTTGCCAGGTGAGAAGCCAACTTTACAAAAAATCATGTCCACAGATATTTTTTGGAGAAGTGATCATGTACCGAAGAGATTTAATTAAATTCTCTGGTTTGGTTTTGGGGGGAGCAGTTAGCGGCTCTGTATCAAAGGCCTTGTTGGCTGCAGCCCCTATTCATTCTGGACTCGTTAGCACTATCTTTAATGCGGATCAGCAAACCAGTGTATCTGCCCTATCCGAAATGATTATCCCAACCACAGATACTCCGGGTGCCATTCAAGCGGGTGTGCCGGATTTTATCGCGACGATTGTTAGCGAATGGTACAACCTGGATGAGCGCAAGGCTTTTTTCCAAGGGCTTAACGACCTGGATCAATATTGTAGCGCGGTCGATGGGAGTACTTTTTCTGTTGCGGGCGACTCTCTACGTTTAGAAGCTCTGCGCAAACAAGAGCAGTTGGCTAAAGAATTCCATATTAACGAGAACACACGAGCAGCAGAGCAGCCCCCATTTTTTGATCAAATTAAAGAGCTGGTTGTGGTTGGTTACTACTCATCAGAAGTCGGTGCGAAACAGGAATGGAGATACCTCCCTATGCCTGGCCAATACGATGGCGACTTCGATTTTAGTCGAGTCGGGCGTCAGTGGACTTCATAAGCTGGTGTCAGCTAACTGCACTGAACAGAGCTATAGTGAATACGGATAATTAGAATTATGAGCACGATTCAATTTGATGCCATCGTGGTCGGCTCCGGGGTGAGTGGTGGCTGGGCGGCCAAAGAACTGACCGAAAAAGGTCTTAAGGTACTGATGTTGGACCGGGGGCGAATGGTTGAACACGGTAAGGACTACAAGGGTGAGCATACCCCACCATGGGAAGTCCCATTTGGTGGGAAACCCCTTCGTGATCTCTATGAAGAAGAGTATCCGGTACAAAGTACCCAGTACGCTTTTAACGAGAAAACCCGTCATTTTTATAACAACGACAAACAGAATCCTTATGTGGACCAGGGCGAGGACTTTGTCTGGTATCGGGCTGGGGTTGTCGGCGGCAAGTCCCTATTGTGGGGCCGCCAGGTTTACCGATGGAGTGATCTTGATTTTGAGGCCAACAAAAAAGATGGGCATGGTGTTGACTGGCCTATTCGTTACAAAGACATCGCACTCTGGTACAGCCATGTAGAAAAATTTATCGGTGTCAGTGGTCAGGCCGAAAATCTTCCTCACCTGCCCGACGGAGAATTTCTTCCGCCTTTGCAGATGAACGTCATGGAGAAGGCAATCAAGGCCAGGCTGGAGCAGAACTATGACGACCGAATACTCACCATGGGTCGGGTAGCAGTTCTGACACAGCCGCATAACGGGAGGGCCGCATGTCACTATTGCGGACCATGCCAGCAGGGTTGCACTGCTGGGGCTTACTTTTCCACGCAAAGCTCCACACTGCCGGCTGCACGGGCTACTGGCAATCTAACCCTCATATCGGACTCGGTGGTCGAAGGGGTCGATTATGATCCTGAGACCAAACGTGCTTCAGGGGTGCGCGTTATTGACGCAAATACACTGAAACGGACCACCTATACTGGTAAGTTGGTATTCCTCTGTGCTTCCACGGTTGGCAGTACCCAAATATTGATGAATTCAAGATCGGAGCATTTCCCCAACGGCTTGGCTAACCGCAGTGGCGCGCTGGGTCACTATCTAATGGACCACACTTATCGAGCCGGTGCCCAGGGAATCTTTCCGGGAGAATTCGAAGACAAAGTGGTCTACGGAAACCGGCCCAGTGGTATTTATATTCCGCGTTTCCGCAACGTAAAAGACAACGATGATGTTGATTTTGTGCGTGGCTATAACTATCAGGGCCGTGCTTCTCGTTTGGATGGTATAGGTAACGCGGTAAATACCCCCGGATTCGGTGCGGACTATAAGCACAGTTTGCGTAAGCCCGGTCCCTGGAGAATGCGCATATCCGGATTTGGCGAATGCTTGCCTGATAAAAACAACCGAATGGAACTAATCGAGAGTCAAAAAGACCGATACGGCATTCCTCAAATCAAGTTCCACTTCGCCTGGGGCGAGAATGAAATGAAAATTCGCCGCGATCTGGTTAAGCAGGGTGTCGAGATGCTCAAAACGGCGGGTGCGGTTAACGTGGAGGGCTTTGACGAAAACGCCAAGGGTGGCATGTGTATCCATGAGATGGGTACGGCCCGAATGGGGCACGATCCCGAGACCTCGGTGCTCAACCGCTGGAACCA
>JAURLY010000038.1 GCA_030830945.1 Gammaproteobacteria bacterium
GCCACAGATAGTAGTGATTTCCTGGCTGATGAATACCATGGGTTAATTTTTTCCATAAAAAATAAATAAAAATGAATCCCTAAGGTTTCCTTAAGCTTGGAAATCTATTGTTGCCTTAGTCAAAAAATACTGAGACAGCAATATGACTAGTTTGGCAGTAAACATAGCTAAAGAAGTTTCCAGGGCGCCTGATTCGGCAAAGTGTCAGCTCAACCTGTTTTCTCCAAGCAGTGCGAAAAGACAAGAAGTCGCAGACTACATTGCCGAAAAATATAAGCTTGTCCATGAAGCTCAACTAAACGAATTCCTTCCTATACTGGTTCAAATGACCCGTGATGAGGCCCCATTAGCTGCGTTTGGGTTGCAGCCCGGCCATTATCGCCCGCTGTTTTTGGAACAGTATCTTGATAAGCCTATTGAGCAGCACGTGGCTCAAGTCGCAAATCACCCGATTGATCGGTGCAATCTTATAGAGATTGGAAATCTGGTCATTACCAGTAATTCCTATGGTCCTTTATTGCTCGTCATATTGGCGTCTTCTCTGGCCCGGGCAGGTTACGAATGGATGGTATTCACCGCGACAAAACAGGTTTCAAGGCTTGTTCGAGGCATGGGGTTTGATCCTTATTACCTAATTGCCGCCGATCCAGAGCGTTTGGGAGGTGCCAAAGGAAACTGGGGTACGTATTACAACAACAATCCGGGCGTCATGGTTGGGAATACGGCCAAAGCGGTTGAATTGATATCTAATAACCCACGCTTAAGTGATGTAGCAGAAAAATATGACGACATCATAGAGCGGTTCTCTCTGAGCTTGACAGATTATCGAAGACTCTCGAAGGACTAGCCTGATGAGCGCAATACTTAAACGTTTGGAATTCATAGCCGGTTTGTTGCCTGAGAACCAAATAGCAATAGAAGATGGTTCTGAGAGCCTGACGTATAAAGAGCTTTTTGAGCGTATAAACCATTGCGCTCAATGGCTTGTTAACCATGATGTTAAATGTCTTGGTCTAAATGCCGGCAATTCTATTGATTGGGTCATAGCTGACCTCGCTTGTCAGGAAGCTTCAGTTATCTGTGTGCCAATCCCGGCATTTTTTTCTGAGGATCAATTGCGCCGATGTATTACATCATCAGGTGTAGATTGTCTTTTAACTCATGCTCATCAACTGAAGACAGAGTCATTTCAGCCAAACCTGACTTTGGACGCCAAGGGTATTGCTTTGGGAACAAAGTTACAGAGCTTGAAGATCCAGTCGTCCGCCAGGGCTGTTTATCCTGATGGAACACAAAAAATAACGTACACATCTGGATCAACTGGCAATCCCAAAGGTGTATGTCTTAGTCTTGAGCACCAATGGAGCGTCGCTCAATCATTGGCTGACACTGTACCTTTAAAGCGCCCTAGACACTTATGTTTGCTTCCATTAGCAACACTTCTTGAAAATATCGCCGGAATTTATAGCCCTTTCCTTTCCGGCGGGACAGTTGTGGTTCCTGACGACAAGGCACGCGGAATATTTGGCAGTTCCAGTATTGATGTACAAGCGTTACTTAAATGCATCAGCTTTTATAAGCCCGACAGCATTATTCTCATCCCACAGCTACTTGGGGCATTGGTTCAGGCAGCTTCAGATGGATGGGTTCCGCCAGACAGCTTAAAGTTTATCGCCGTTGGCGGAGGGCGAGTCTCTTTAGAACTAATTTTCCAAGCCCGCAGTTTAGGATTGCCTGTATATCAGGGCTACGGTTTATCTGAATGTGGCTCAGTTGTCGCCCTTAATACACCTGAAGAAGACCAAATAAATTCTGTTGGGAAAATCTTGCCGCACGGCAAGGTAACTATTGCGTCTGACGGAGAAATAATCGTCACAGGGGCTGTGTTTCTCGGTTATCTGGGTGCCCCGGAAACCTGGCATCCAACAAAGGTTAAAACCGGCGACCTTGGATCACTTAAGCATAATTATTTGCAAGTCCAGGGTCGTAAAAAAAACATACTCATCACCAGCTTTGGCCGCAACATCAGTCCCGAATGGGTCGAATCCGAGATCTTGTCTAGTCCTTTTATCCAACAATGTATGGTTGTTGGTGATGGCCGCCCATACCTGACGGCACTTGTTAGCTCAGATGAAATGTTTCCCGATCAGCATATCGAACGCTGGATTCAGGAAATTAACTCACGGCTTCCTGACTACGCCCAGGTTCATCAATGGCAAAGGGTTAAAGGTAAAGACCTCCTTCCTCTTTTAACTGATAACGGACGATTGAAACGCTCACTGATCGAGGGGCATTTTGCCCATAAAATTGATGCGATGTACTCGCAAGAATCACTACAACCAGACTCCAGAATGGTAATGCCATGAAATTTTATGAACGCCTTCAAAAAGAAACTGAAACCGAACGTCATTATTTGCTTTCTGCGCCCTTGATAGGTCGTTGCATGCAGGGACTGGTATCCCTGGACGACTATGTCTCTTTTTTGTTGCAAGCCTATCACCACGTAAAGCACACCACCCCTTTGTTGATGGCATGCGGCTCACGCCTGCCAGAATCAAAAGAGTGGCTAAGGGAGGCAGTCGCCGAATACATTGAAGAAGAACTAGGTCATCAAGAGTGGATACTAAATGACATAGCCGCTTGCGGGTATGACAAGGACAAAGCACGGATTAGTAAACCCAATATGGCGACTGAGTTAATGGTCTCTTATGCCTACGACACTATTAACAGGATTAACCCTTTGGGGTTTTTTGGAATGGTCAATGTCCTTGAGGGCACCAGTATCAATCTCGCCGATAAGGCCGCATACCAGATCAAGGAAGCACTGGGGCTGCCAGAAAATGCATTCAGCTATCTACGTTCACATGGGGCGCTGGATCAAGATCACATCAAATTTTATGAAGGTTTGATGAATCAGATTTTTGATCAGGATGACCAAGCTCAGATCATTCATTCTGCCAAGCGTTTTTACATTTTATACGGGAATATCTTTCGAGATCTTTCGGCTGAGCAAGCCTTGGCTATCGCAGCCTGATCTAAAAGGAGGGGACTAACATAGATGGACAGACAATCAAAACATGTCCTGATTACCGGAGCCACGGGCGGCATCGGCAGTGAAATAGCCAAACATCTTGCTGCCGAAGATTTTACTCTGTTAATCACGAGCAGGGATGTTTGGCTATTTCAC
>JAURLY010000039.1 GCA_030830945.1 Gammaproteobacteria bacterium
CCAGGAAAGACCAATTCCCTGGGAGTCGGCTTCGCGGTCGGAGTTTTCGATAAAACCAAAGCTGGTCTCATTTGGGTCATCGAACTCGCTGGCAGCAAAACCTGGAATTTTTACGTTATCGGAGTTACGCGTAACGGCATCGGCGTGCAAACCCAGCCTGCCCAGCCCCGCATCAAAACGGCCGACAAAAACGGATTCATTATTGTTGGTGCTATGACGCAATTCTGCGGCGCCTTCGACACCACTAAAGGCAGTGGTATGTATGCGATTATCAATGACGTTGACTACACCGCCAATGGCTCCAGACCCATATCTCAGGGTCGCTGGACCTCTCAGTATTTCGATACGTTCGGCCATCAGGGCTTCAGTGGCCACAGCATGGTCAGAGCTCAGATCTGAGACATCGCCGACGGTGGTACTGTTTTGCAAAATCTCCACGCGTTTTCCACTTTGACCCCGAATAACCGGGACACCTACGCCGGGCCCAAATGACGAAGAGTTCACGCCAAGCTGGTTTTGCAGGCTTTCACCCAAAGTGGCGCTGGCTTCCTTGCGAAGGGTTTCCCCATCCAGGATGTTTATAGAACCGGCAATCTCTTGTTCGGATTTGTTGTGAGGAGACGCAGTGACAATGATTTCCTCATATCGTAAAGAGGTTTCCTGCGCGTTTATTGTCATGATCGGTAGAAAGATTCCGGCAGCAAGTGCCGGTAGAAAATAACGTTGCATAATTTTATTCCTAACAACTGCCTTGCCCAAATTTCTTCATGAGGGCAAGAGGAAAGTAAAAGTTGTGTGCTTTTGAGGTTAGGAAATAGAAGGAGGAGCTCGGCTGGGTGGTAGGTAGGTTTGCCGGGTGGAAGTGGATTGAACTACTAAATAATAGTGAGACTCACCGAGTGCGGTCGCGAAAATGGGGTTATGCACTGAAGCTGGCTGTTGGTGGTCAGCAACATGGTAAGCAGCACAGTGTTCGAATTGGTTTTGGCCAAGCCCGCTTTCATGGTCATGTAAATGAGAAGCCGTCAGGACAGAACTGCTGAGCAGCAAAAGCACCAGACACCCGACGAGTCGGATGGTCAAGCGTTTGGTGGATCTTTTTGTTGCTGACAACATTCTTTTGAGGCTGTAATTAATTTACTTGCAGAGCGTATATTGTTTGGGCAGTCATCACGAAGTCAAGTTACCCAGAGTTACTTTTTTGTGGGGGTACAATAAGAACCATAGACAATAAGTTTACAGGATTCAAATGAGCAGATTAAAGCAGGTGTTGATTAGTATTGATGCGCTTAATGCAGATGACCCAAACATCGAGCGGGTTGAACGGAAGGACGTGCCCAGAGAGCAGCTTTATTCACGTCGGATGACCGATCAGCTGAGCCTTTTTCGACCGGAGGCTTCGGATGAATTGAGAATAGCCGCTCATGCCCAGCATGTGAGACGTTGGGCATCCCCTAGAAGTAACTACCCTGAGGGGAAGGCCGGTTATTATCGATGGCGCACAGAGCTGGGCCGAATGCATGCGGACCTTGCAGTAGAGGTGATGGCTGACGCTGGCTATTCAACTGAATCGCAGGAGCGGGTGAGAAAGTTATTGACCAAACAGGGCATTAAGCAGGATGAGGAAGTGCAAGCCCTGGAAGATGTGATCTGCTTGGTTTTTCTGCAATTCTATTTTCTGCCATTTGCCGAACAACATGCTGAAGAAAAAGTGATCGATATTTTAAAAAAGACCTGGGCGAAAATGTCTTCCGAAGGACAGCAGGCAGCACAGGAATTGGCATTGGATCCAAAGACGCGCGACTTGGTGCTTAAGGCCTTGAAATAAACCATATGTGCATTGGTCGCGTAGACGCTTGTGAGCGTGGGTTTTCAATTTTTTAAATTAGGTGACAGATCAACATATTAGCGTTAGTCTAGATCGTAATTTCAATAGCTATATTTGCTTTTGGGGGGAATATGAAAAGACACTTTTACCTGAGTTCTGATCTGGATGATCTGGAGCTAATTGAAGCTGAGCTAGAACAGCAGGGCTTATCCATGCCTCAGATACATGTCATCAGTAAAGACGAAGCAGGGCTTGATCATCACCGTCTAAATCAGGTGCATCAATGGTTCCAGACTGATGTAGTGCACTCGACTTTGAAAGGGGCTTTGGTTGGAGTGCTTGTCGCCTCGGCAATTATTCTTGGGCCGATCTTTGTGGGTGTAGAAGAGAGCATTGGTTTGGTTCCCTTTGTGTTTTTATCAATAATCTTGCTTGGATTCTGTACTTGGGAGGCGGGTTTTATCGGAACCCAATTACCAAACAGGCACTTTAAGCGATTCCAAAAGGCTCTGGATCACGGAAAACATCTTTTGATGGTGGATATTGAGCCGAAGGAAGAAAATATCCTCAAGCGTGTATGCGCTCGTCATCCCAAGCTGCATCATGCAGGCGAAGGAGGCGGCGCGCCCAAATGGACAATATTTGGTCAGAAAAAAGTGGCCGATTTTGTTGAATGGGCGCCCTAAGAAAAATATTTTAAGCATAAAAAAACCCGGCAAAAGCCGGGTTTTTTATGCTTGTTAGCCAGTTGCTAATTAGGCAGCAACTTTTGCTGCATCAGCGGCCGCTTTCTTTACGGTCTCTTCAGCAGTTTTTGCGCCTTTTTCAAACCATACTTTAAATTCTTCACCAGCTTCCTGGAAAAGTGCAGATGTTGATTGAGCTGCGTCCGCAACTTTTGCGGTGGTTTCTTCAACGATAGCGGTTTGTTTTGCAACGTATTCTTTAGGCTCGGTGACAGAAGCGATGTCGAGTTGTTTCTCGCCAGCTTCGATCATCAGGCCAGCAAAGCCAATTTGCTTTTCAAGCAGTTTGTTTGCAAGCTCTGCATTGATAGCAAAAAGTTCTTTGGTGGCAGCAAAGGAATCTTTGCTATAAGAGCTAAATGAACTTAGAAAGTCAGTAGCGTTAGTCATAATTTGAATCCTCAGGTTTCAAAGATAATGGATTTAACCGTTTTTGCCTTTTGGGCAATGCACAATATGTGGTCACTATAAGAGGTTTCAAGTCAAAGTCAAGAAATAATTTGTGCTTTGCACAAAATAAATCCAATGCCTATTTTGGTCGACTATTACCAGGGTTGAGTCATAGTCAAAGGCTGGTGGCGATATTCAGTAGAATGAGTTTCGCGGCTCGACGCGGGGTTAGTAAAAAGCTAGTAATTCTTTGAGTTGAACAAGTCTTTTGCATGAGGCTTCAATATTTGTCCTGAAAGATGAGTGGTATAACGTTTACCCTAATCCGCTGAGAACGGGAAAGATTCGATTGCTTCTTGGGGTCGAAGACTCTACCCGAGTCAGCACGGAAGGCTTTTTCGGTAATCCGGGAGTTTATGAGGGACCACATCCAGTTAGCTGGTGTCACTAATATGATCGTGGCCGTGCCTGGCTGACTACCCTGGGTCACAGCGAAGAAATTTTCCGAGAAAAAAAATGTCTGACCCATATTTTTGGAGGAGTAGAAAGCGCCATGGGGCGCCAACCATTCTGCGCGGATCCTTGGGAAAGAAGGTGTTTCTGATTGTCGCAATTTGTAAACACTGGCACTATAGGTTTATAAAGACCGGATAAAAATAATTGGTCGCAAAAGGCCGGAAATATTCTGGAGGGAAATACGTGGAGAATAACGATAACGATCACAGGTATCACCACGAGGGAGGTAACCCGCCCAAACATGACGAGGTTGAGCAGCCTTGCATTGATCACAAAATCATTGATGCTTACTGGAAAGCCAATCTCCGGTTGCTTGCTGTCCTTTTAAGCATATGGGCTCTGGTGTCTTTTGGCTGCAGCGTACTGTTTGTCGATACCCTAAACCAGATTACCTTCTTCGGTTTTCCGCTGGGATTTTGGTTTGCCCAGCAGGGCTCTATTATATGTTTTGTTCTTCTGATCTTTGTCTATTCCCATTTGATGGGCAAAATGGAAGATCGTTTCAATGTCGACGATGACGAAGTGGCCTGAGCATGGATGCGCAAACGCTTAGTTATCTCTTCGTCGGACTGTCGTTCGCCCTTTATATCGGTATTGCTATCTGGGCCCGCGCCGGTTCAACCAATGAATTTTATGTTGCGGGTGGTGGTGTTTCCCCTGTTCTAAATGGCATGGCCACGGCGGCGGACTGGATGAGTGCGGCTTCGTTTATTTCCATGGCGGGCATTATTGCCTTCTCTGGCTATGACGGTTCGGTGTACCTGATGGGCTGGACGGGGGGCTTCGTGCTACTGGCATTGCTGCTTGCCCCCTACCTGAGAAAGTTTGGCCAGTTCACCGTGCCGGATTTTATTGGCGAGCGGTATTACACCCGAACGGCTCGTTTGGTTGCCGTTGTCTGTTTGATCTTTATCTCCTTTACCTACATTGCCGGTCAAATGCGCGGTGTGGGTATCGTCTTCTCCCGATTTCTGGAAGTCGACATCAATACCGGCGTGATCATTGGTATGGGTATCGTGTTCTTTTATGCTGTCATGGGTGGTATGAAAGGTATTACCTACACCCAGGTGGCGCAGTACTGTGTGCTAATGTTTGCTTACTTTGTGCCCGCGGTGTTTATTTCCATCCTGATTACCGATAACCCCATTCCCCAGCTGGGATTGGGTTCCACGGTGAACGATGGCAGTGGCATGTCGGTATTGGAGAAGCTGGATAGCACACTGCTGGAATTGGGGTTTTCCGCCTATACACAAGGGCAAAGAGCCACGGTTGATGTCCTGGCCATTACGATGGCGTTGATGGTGGGCACAGCGGGGCTGCCGCATGTGATTGTGCGCTTTTTTACCGTTCCCAAGGTCTCGGATGCCCGTAAATCTGCGGGATATGCATTGCTGTTTATTGCCCTGCTATACACCACGGCACCCAGCGTGGCGGCCTTTGCCCGAATCAACTTCATTGACACTATCCATGACACCTCCTACAGCGAGGTGCCAGCCTGGTTCAAGACTTGGGAGAATGTGGGATTGTATGCCTGGAGTGATAAGAACAATGACGGCAATATTCAATACGGCCCCGGAGCGCCCTTTGAAGGCCTGCCTGAATTTGCCGAAGAGCGTGGTGAGCTGGGCGAGCGGATTATTACCAACCAGCTGACCGCCAACAACAACGAAGTTTATATCGACCGGGACACCATTGTGCTGGCCAATCCCGAGATTGCCCAGTTGCCCAATTGGGTGATTGCCCTGGTGGCGGCCGGTGCGGTAGCGGCCGCACTCTCTACGGCGGCAGGCCTGTTACTGGTGATTTCTACGGCAGTCTCCCACGACCTGATGAAGAAAACCCTGATGCCGGGGATCACGGACAAACAAGAACTCACCTATGCCCGTATGGCGGCCACGGTGGCGATCCTTATTGCCGGTTATTTTGGGATTAATCCGCCGGGATTTGTGGCGCAGGTGGTGGCCTTTGCCTTTGGGCTGGCGGCAGCCAGCCTGTTCCCGGCGATCTTTATGGGGATCTTTTTCAAGTGGATGAACCGCGAGGGCGCGATTGCAGGAATGGTGACAGGCTTTTTGGTGGCCTTTGGTTATATCGTGTTTTTCAAGTTTATCGCGCCAGAGCTCAATACCAGCGAGTACTGGTTTTTGGGAATCTCGCCTGAGGGCATAGGCGCCATTGGCATGTTGGTTAACTTTGCTGTTGCCGCAGGCGTAGCCAGGTTTACGTCACCGACGCCATGTGAAGTCCGCAATATGATCGATGACATCCGCATACCAGCAAGTCGGGACATAACGGTTGACTAAAGTTTCGGTAGACTAACAGCTGGCTAGAGCTAAGCTGTTAGTCTGAAAGTGTGTCCGTTAGTTTTTTGGAAGAACTTCCCAGATTGTCATGAATGCTGGTCTCTTGTACCAGAAAGTCCGGCAAGTCTTTGACCGACGCACAGCCCAGCTGGTTCATCACTTGCTCCAGCTGGATTCGCAAACTATTAATTGTGTGCACACCACCTTTTTTGCCCAGAGCGCCCACTCCGTAAACAAAAGGGCGACCAAGAAAAGTGAAGTCAGCACCGCAAGCCAATGCGGCGGCAATATTCGATCCCGACCTCAGACCACTATCCATGAAGATTTTTAGGTCCTTATGGTATTTTTTTGAAATACGTTTCAGGGGTTCTACTGGGGCTTCACCATTGTCCAGTTGCCGAGCGCCGTGATTGGAAATCACCACTCCATCAGCACCCAAGCTGATCGCGTCTTTGACATCCTCTTCATTAATCAGACCCTTAATGACCAGAGGGCCTTTCCAAAAATCCCGAATAGGCTTCAAACCTTCTATATCAACACGACCCATCACGGTCTTGTTCATAAAATCCATAAGATCATCAACTGGCATGCCCGGTGACATGTAGGGTTTTAATGTCTGCATTTCCGGTTTGCCTGTCAGGGCTGTTTCCCACAACCATTGGGGACTGGATGCCATCTGTAGAATATTTTTCAGAGTCATTTTGGGCGGCATGGATAGCCCATTTTTCATATCCCTGGGGCGAAAACCAAAGGTGGGCACGTCAACCGTGACCACAAGTACTTTATATCCTGCGGTCTGGATTCTTTGCAGCAAGTCTTGCCGGATATCATCGTCGGTTGGGTTGTATAGTTGGTACCAAGCCTGACCTTCAGAAATCTCGGCAATTTGCTCAAGCCCTGCCGATGAAACCGTGCTGAGAATGTAAGGAACGTTTAACTCCTTTGCGGCATGGGCCAGGATCTCAGGTGCCTTTGGCCAAACCAGACCCTGCAAGCCAATAGGTGCTATGCCGAAAGGAGCGCTATAGGTATGACCAAAAATTTCTGTGCTGGGGTCACTTTTTACGCTGGGCTGTAAAAAACGGCTGCGAAGCTGAACGGACTGTATGGCAGCAAGATTTCGATCAAGCCCTGTCTCTTCATTGCAGCCGTTTTCAAGATATTCAAAGGCAAACTTGGGAATACGCTTTTGAGCATGCTGCCTAAGTGACTCAATGTCGGGAAGTTTCTTGTTGAAATAGTCTCTCATGTATTTTTCCAGTTCTGGTTATTCAGCCGTCCAGCCGCCGTCGACCACTGTGCTGCTGCCGGTCATCAGGGCCGATGCTTCAGACGCCAGAAAGACGATTGGTCCCATCAGGTCTTCTACCTGACCCAGCCTCCCAAGTTTAATGTTTTTTAGAATGCGTTCGAGAAACACCTTGTCTTCAAAATAGGGTTTAGTCAAAGGTGTTTCGATATACGTCGGACAAACTGTGTTGCTGCGTATGCCATGAGGAGCCAGTTCCAATGCCAATGCTTTACTAAAACCTTCAAGACCCCACTTGGACGCACAATAAAGTGAGCGCCCTGGGCTGCCCACAAGTCCCAGCTGTGAGCTTAGATGAATAATTGAGCCAAGTACTTTTTCTTCGATCATTTGTTTGGCGCAAGCCTGTGTTACAAAGATAGCGCTTTTAAGGTTGAGATCCAGCACGGTATCGTAATCGTCTTCAGTAACCTCTGTTAGGGGTTTGGGGCGATTGGTTCCGGCATTATTCACTAAAATATTAAATGCAGGCTGATTCGTAAAAAACGCCTTTACCTTTTCCAGCTGAGTCACATCCAATTTTTCA
>JAURLY010000040.1 GCA_030830945.1 Gammaproteobacteria bacterium
ATGCCTTCCTCTGCAATTACACCAATACTGGCTGCGGCCATGGCATTGACTGCTTTCTTGAAGATATCCTGCCCCTGAAATTTCCAAAAGGCCAGGTCGTTACGTACTTCGCCCGGCGGTGTAAAACCGTAGTTAATCGCCAGAATATCTCTATCATCTGCCATGCAGCCCAGTTTCTGGGTCAGTACACCTTCGTGATTATCAGATGCCTGCAGAACCCAGGCAGCGGAGCCATCCCCAAACAAGACAGAAAGGCTTCGGTCGTGCCAGGGTACTGGTTGCGACATCACCTCGGAGCCAATGACAACAGCATTTTTTATCACGCCTGTTTTGATCATCCCGGCCGCTGTACTGAGTGCATACATAAAACCGGTACAAGCCGTGTTAATGTCGTAGCACCCTGCGTTTTTCGCACCAAGCTTTTGTTGGATCAGGGACGCAGAATTAGGCAACCCAGAATCAGTCGTACAGGAAGCCAGCACCACCATATCTAATTCCGTGGGATCTAGATCTGCACAGGCAAGGGCTCGGGCGGCAGCGACATAACCCAGTTCGGAAACTCCAACATGGGATATACGTCGCTCCTTCATTCCGGTTCGAGTGGTTATCCATTCGTCGGAGGTGTCCAAAAAAGTCGCTAAATCATCGTTAGTTACGACAGCTGGCGGCAAACACTTACCCCATCCCGTTATTGCGGCGTGTTTCATCTATAAATCTCTATGCTTTCAGATCGGAATTGTAGCAGAGGAACAAGGGCGCATTCAGCTTGCTTTTCGCCTACTGTTTCACGATGTTGGCAACTAGCAGGGATACATTGATATGACGCTGCAAATCAAAACGATCCCCCATCTCAGGCGGCAGACTATTTTCGCTCTCACTAATGAAAAGTGAACCGATACGAATACCAAGTAATCCAATGCCTTTCGGCGTTTGTACAAACAGTGCCCCGCCTGAAGCACCACCCATACTGTGGCAGTTATCCCACACCAGCCCAGTCGTCCCGCTTAATAGGGAGGTTTGCCCCGCAGAACCAAAATTGCAACGAAGATGGGCTTTGACTTGCCCCGAAACCACATCAAAACCAACCAGAAACGCCATCGCCATTTCGGGGGAGTGGTTCGCCACGATTTGATCTTGAGATATAGCCCAGTTGCGCCAACCCGGCCAAGGGGCAACTGCTGCCAGCGTCCAGTCGTTTTCATACCTGTAAGGTAAAGGGTCCTCATGGGTGCCATCACCAACGTCCAAGATCGAATCGAGTTTTCCCCTATCCCAAGGGTTGGCACTGGATTGGTATTCGCACACTTCAACAGCCTTGGCTTCGAGCACATGCCCTGCAGTCAACACAACCGGCCGGCCATCCAGATTTAGCAAGACGCCACTCCCCTTTACCTCGCCTTTGCAAGCAACCATACCCACGGCGTTGAATAGCGCTGGCCAACTGGTCGTCTGCTGTCGATAAATTCTCTGGTCTTCCACCCCATTGCCTGGATCGCCATCACCAAAAACAGATGCTGTCGCATTCGCTGTGAGCAGAAGGAGGAATGAACAAAAAAATCTAGGCATTATGTGTTTTGCTAACCGCATTAAAATCTTCGCGAGAATTCATTAATAAGGAAACCGTCGCTTCCCTGGCGGCCTCAGGGTCATGCTGCGCTATAGCCTGGTAAACCGCTTTATGTCGAGGCAGTGAAAGTGAATATGTATCAGGGTGCCGACTTGTCAGTTCTATCGAGAAAGCCAGGGCGGTATGCAATGTAGCCCCAATGTAGCTCAACACAGGATTATCGGTTGCGTCCAAGATGGCCTGATGAAAACGCAAGTCAGGCTCCGCCAAGTCAGCCGTAGTTTGCGCATTTTCCATATCTTTATAAGCCGAACCAATTGCCTGAATTGCCGCATCTCCACCATTAATTGCTGCCAGCTCTGAGGCCATTGGCTCTATACCCAAGCGGACTTCAAACAACATGTCCAAAAATTGATTTTCCGGCATCACTTCGATAATCCAGCCAAGCACATAGGGGTCAAGCATGTTCCAACGCTTCTTCGAAGTGACCTGGGTTCCTACCCGCGCTTTGGAGACAACCAGACCTTTCGACATCAATATCTTGATTGCCTCCCGCAAAACAGAACGACTGACGCCAAATTCATTACAAAGTGCTGCCTCTATAGGCAGTCTTCCACCGGCTTCATATTGCCCAGCAATAATTCGGCGCCCAATTGTGTCGACAATTTGCGCACTGATATTCCTTGGTTGCCGAAAATCAGGCTTTGCTGTCAGCGGCACTTTATAAAATCCATCTAGTGCGAGTGCGCTGGCACTTTGGCTCCACGACAACCTACAAGGAAATCAAAGTCGCAGCCTTCGTCTGCCTGTAGCACATGCTTGCGATATAACTCTACATAGCCACCAGTGCTGGCAATCATTTCAGTGTCTTTTAGCCGGTCTAATCGCGAGGCCAATTCAGCATCATCAATATCGAGATGCAACACACCATTTTCTGCATCTAATTCAATCATATCGCCATCTTCCACTGCGGCCAGGGGACCTAAATCCATAGCTTCTGGCGCAACATGAAGCACTACCGTGCCAAAGGCCGTGCCACTCATGCGGGCATCAGAGATTCGCACCATATCGGTTACGCCTTTCTGTAATATTTTGGGCGGAAGCCCCATATTGCCAACCTCGGCCATTCCCGGATAACCCTTTGGTCCACAGTTTTTCATCACCATGACGCAGTTTTCATCGATATCCAGATCCGGGTCCATAATGCGGGTTTTGTAATCATCAAAATTATCAAATACCACGGCACGCCCTCGATGCTTCATTAACTCAGGTGTTGCAGCAGAAGGTTTTAACACGGCTCCCCTAGGGGCCAGATTGCCCCGCAGGATACAGATGCCACCACTGTCAACCAGCGGATTTTCTGGTTCACGAATAACATCGCGGTTATAGCACTCAGCGTCCTTGACGTTTTCCCAGATGGTTTTTCCATTAACTGTTAGCGCCTCTTTCTCCAGCACGCCCAATTCACCCAGTTCACGCAATACTGCAGGCAGCCCACCTGCATAATAAAAGTCTTCCATCAGATATTTGCCTGAGGGCTGAAGGTTCACAATGGTTGGAACCCCTTTGCCATATTTCTGCCAATCATCCAGAGAAAGATCGACACCTATTCGCTGAGCAATCGCCTTGAGGTGAATCACCGCATTGGTAGAACCACCAATGGCGGCATTGGTTCTTATGGCATTCCGAAATGCTTCCGGCGTTAAGATTTTTGAGAGGCTGAGCCCTTCCAATGCCATTTCTACAATACGCATGCCCGACATATGTGCCAGCACATAACGTCGAGAGTCTACCGCCGGAATCGCCGCATTGTGCGGCAACGAAGTGCCTAGTGACTCCGCCATACTGGCCATGGTCGATGCGGTGCCCATGGTGTTACAGGTGCCTGCCGATCTCGACATACTTGCCTCTGCACTGAGGAATTCATCGAGACTGACCTTACCGGCTTTGTAATCTTCATGCATTTGCCAGACCAGGGTTCCCGAGCCAACATCTTTTCCCTTGTGTTTTCCATTCAGCATCGGGCCACCGGTGACCACAATTGCCGGCACATCACAGCTCGCCGCACCCATAAGCAGGGCGGGAGTTGTCTTGTCACAACCGGTGAGCAAGACAACGGCATCAATCGGATTGCCGCGTATGGACTCTTCGACATCCATCGACGCTAAATTTCGTGTCAGCATGGCTGTGGGTCGTAAATTGGATTCACCGGTGGAAAATACCGGGAACTCAACAGGCAAACCCCCTGCCTCATATACACCCCGCTTCACGCGTTCGGCAATCTCACGGAAATGCGCATTACAAGGCGTCAGCTCAGACCATGTATTGCAAATACCAATTACCGGTTTACCTTCGAACTGGTGCTCTGGAAACCCTTGGTTTTTCATCCAGCTTCGGTACATAAAGCCATTTTTATCGCGCGTACCAAACCACTGGGCAGAACGTAGTTCGACCTTTGGCGAATTTTTCGTTTTATCAGAACACATATGCTTCTGGGACCCCCTAGAAACTGCATATAAAGACATAACCACTTAACCCCAAATTAGGGATTAGCGACCTATTAATTGTCATATAATATAATTATTGATATCTTGGAACAACCAAGAGACAAGACCTAGTTTCTATAAAAGCGACCAATTGAAAATTAAAACCATGCGACTGATCCAGTACCGAGACACCGAGAACCAAATACAGGCTGCTGTCATTGAAAATGGGCAACTTTATGCACTCTCTGAGCCACTAAATATTTATCAACTGGCCTCCAGGGCGATTGCAGAAAAAATGTCGCTGGCAGAGTTGGCGCAATCTTTGAAAGGCGACCAACTGGATTACGAAACTCTAATCAACCAGAACGATATATGCTCGCCGATACATCATAAGGACGCGTCACATCTACTTGTTAGCGGTACCGGACTGACTCATTTGGGCAGCGCCGATACCCGTAATGCCATGCATTCCAAATCCAGCGATGCCGAGGAAAACCTCACCGACTCCATGAAAATGTTTCGCTTGGGAGTCGAAAGTGGAAAACCTGAACCGGGTGAAACAGGCGTGCAGCCGGAATGGTTTTATAAAGGTGATGGCCAGATTATTGTCGATCCCGGCGACGATATACCCTCCCCTGACTTTGCATTGGATGGCAGTGAAGAACCGGAAATCGCCGGTATCTATTTAATTGGCGAGGATCGTCATCCCTATCGCCTGGGCTTCACTTTGGGCAATGAATTTTCTGACCATCAGACTGAGCGCATGAATTACCTGTATCTGGCACACTCGAAATTGCGTCATTGCTCTGTCGGGCCAGAGTTGCTTTTGGGAGAGCTACCAGAAGATATCAGGGGAATGTCTCGCATTATCCGTGATGGCAAAGTAGTCTGGGAAAAGGAATTCCTGAGCGGCGAGGACAACATGTCCCACAGCATTGCCAATCTGGAATATCACCATTTTAAATACAATGCCTTTCTTAGACCCGGCGATATTCACGTCCATTTTTTCGGCACAGCTACCTTAAGCTTTGGCGATGGGTTTAAAACAGAGGAAGGTGATGTGTTTGAAATAGAAGCCCCAGAATTTGGCAAGCCGTTACGCAACCGGCTCAAAAATGAACCGGCTACGAAAGTAAAGGTAAAAGCGCTTTAGACTTACTGGTTGAGCTCGAGCACCATAACTGATCGTGCGGGGATGCCCAGAGACAGGCGCCCTCTGTCTACAACATAGTTAACGTCCACCGGAGCAACAGCGTCCGGATTATCAAAGCTGTTGCGTGCATCCAGGCTATTACCTGTGAGCAACTGGCCTTGGGCAGAGGATATATCTTCAGGCAACTCGACCTCGATATCTTCAGACATGGAACCATGGGTATTTACCAGGGCCATATGTAGCTTGCCGTCTTCGCCACGGGCTGCTGTGGCAGATACCTTGGGAATCGACTCACCACCCATTTCATAGGACGACTGCTCCTTCATGTCCAGCGGAATAAATGTCGCATCCTGAAAAGGCACGTACATTTTATATACGTGGTAAGTTGGCGTTAGCACCATCTGCTCCTCATCCGTCAGGATCATTGCCTGCAGAACATTGATCATCTGGGCAATATTGGTCATCTGCACACGCTCAGCGTAGTCGTGAAAAACATTCATATTCAACGCGGCAACAACAGCATCACGAATGGTATTTTGCTGGTAAAGGAAGCCGGGATTTTCTCCCTCTTCTACGTCGTACCAGGTCCCCCATTCATCCACGTAAAAGGCAATGTCATTTTCTGGGTCAAGCTCATCCATGATCGCAATATTTTCCTCGAGAATATGACGCATGGTGAGTGTGTAATTCAGGGTTGAGAACCATTCATCTTCACCAAACCCCGTTGAAGGTCCCTTGTTGCTGAAATCCCCGGAAGGTACGGTATAAAAGTGGTGACTTATAGCACCATAGCTCATGGACCAGATGTCGGGCACGCCCTCCAGTATGGCTTCGGTCCACTCAGTGGACTCATCGGAATAACCCGAGGCAACGATCACTGGCTCCTGCCCTCCTGTGGCCTTGGCAAAAGTGGCGTAATGCTTGAAGACATCAATGTAATACTCGGGCGTCATGGTGCCACCACAACCCCAGGTTTCATTGCCGATGCCGACATGGGCAACCTGCCACGGCTCGTCGCGCCCATTGGCTCGACGCAAATTGGCCAGGGAGCTCTGGGAGTCAGAAGTCATATATTCCAGCCATTCGGCTGCTTCGCCAATGGTTCCCGTGCCCACATTAATGTTGACGTAGGCATCCGCGCCCAGCCTTTCCACCAGATCAAAAAACTCATGGGTACCAAAGTGATTATTCTCGGTGACACCGCCCCAGTTCTTATTGAGAGTAACCGGACGTTCATCGCGCGGACCTATGCCATCGCGCCAGTGATATTGATCCGCAAAGCAGCCTCCAGGCCAGCGGAGCACCGGTACGTGCAATTCCTTTAATGCGCCAAGCACGTCATTGCGGAAGCCGTCGGTATTGGGGATATCGGAATCTTCGCCTACCCAAATCCCTTCATAAATACCTCGGCCCAGATGCTCCATGAACTGGCCATATATATCTTTGTTTATGACTGGTCCAGGTTGATCAGAAAGCACCTCTATTCTGGTATCAGCACTG
>JAURLY010000041.1 GCA_030830945.1 Gammaproteobacteria bacterium
CAAGCATTGAGGTAGCCTTTTATATTTCCAAAGGAAAGGGGCGCGTTACCGGTAACTTGATCATCAGTCTTTGACGGGGCTAAGAGCAACCACGCCATGGGAACCAGGCTAATAAGAGCAAAAAATATCAACCAGGAATTTACGAAAAACATACCTACTCTATTTTCTTGCACCAGCTTCTTCTTCTTTTTCGGGGTATCAACTGTCGACTTCATACGTTCAACTCCTTATCAGCGCCTTTGTCTGCATTGGTCTTGACATCAAACATGTCAGTTTTGAAGATCACGATGAGTGCTCCTATAAGACTTGGAATCAGCAAGATGATAGAAAGTGCAGAGGCACCGCCAAAATCGCCAGCCTTGAAAGCTAATTCGTAACTAAGTTGGTCGAACGACCATGAACTTGCGATACCCGTATAAACTCCCGTATTTAAAAGTTGTGGTTCGACAAATATCTGCAGGCCACCGGCAAAGACTAAGACCGCCATGTACACGACATATTTTTGGATGAGCGGCAATTTAATCCTTACCGCCAATTGGAACGCTGAACAACCATCTACCCTGGCAGCCTCGATAATCTCCGAAGAAATGTTTTGTAGTGACCCATACTGGATCAAAATCCAATTTCCAGCTATCGCAAAAAATGCCATAATGGCGATCAAATAAGTGAGATTTTCTGTTTGCCAAATTTGACGGGCAGAATCTACCCCGAAAAAACTCAAGACTGATTTAATAGGGCTGATGGTTGGCTCAAAAATTGCCCACCAGACCAGAACCGCCACAGCTCCGGATATCGAAGCGGGAACTATATAAGCCAAACGAAGATACTTGCCCCACTTTGTCGTTTTCACATCGAGCATCAAAGCCATCGCAATGACCGTAATCATCATCATGGGGATAAAATAAAGCATGAATCCGCCGACATTTTTTACCGCGACTGGGAATCTAAAATCTTGAACAACGATGCTAAACGCATCCCACCCACCGTCTGCATTGGTCAGCGATGGACCCGGCACTTCGGCAACAGCCATAAAAAGTGGAAGAACTCCAAAAGCTACGAGGAGAAATGCATATGGCGCTAACATAAGAATCATTACAAAATTACTGTGCTTATATCGTTTTCTCTTGGCCACAATTTCTCCTAATCTAGTGTTTCAGAAAGAGTGGAGGATTTCGTCAAGCGAAATCCTCCACTCTTTTTACTGCTTACAGTAATTCTTGCGAATTACTTTTTGGTTGTGACCTCATAGCCCAACTGCTGAGCCAGATTTGAGGTATATGCCGCATAGGCTTCAAGAGCTTTTTGCAGATTCTTTGACTTTGATAGTTCAGGAGCGAAAGCAGCACCCCATGCTCCATCAGCATCGTAACGAACTGGCTTTACGCCAGTCCATACCTTGCCCGCTTGAACAGCCATTGCTGGATAAGGACTTGATGCGTAATAAGGATCAGCATCAATCTTTGCTTTCCACAATGCATTTCCCTTCAGATTTGCTGGGAATGTAGGAGCTCCAGTACTGCCATCTGGGTTCTTCACGTCGACAACATTTCTCTTGTCGCTAGTCATGAAGATCGCAAAATCTAGAGCTTGTCGTGGGAACTTGGAATGAGGAGAAACGGTGTAAATACCACCACCCCACTCGCCAGAATAAGCGACCTTTTCACCATCCCATAGAGGCATAGGTGCTGCTGTCCAAGCCCCAGCAGGCTGCGCAAATGAACCAGCTGGTCGAATAACGAATTCGCCATACCATGATGGTCCAATATGAGCTACAAGCTTGCCTGCCTTCGCAATTGCAGCATACTCAGGTGAGAATGCTGAACCTGCGTAGTAGACGCCCGCATCAATGAGTGGTTGAAGCGCAGTGGTAACACGTGTGCACTTAGGGTCTTTTGGATTAATGAGAACACGTGTTGCACTCAACTCATTGTTGAGTGGGCACTGTGAAGGCCAGAAGTAACCTGAGTATGCAGCTGCATCACTTAATGCACCCAATGAGTACCCTGGATGTTTGGCCGCTAGGTCTTTACCAATCGCAAACAATTCGCTCATCTTAGTTGGAACTTTGTAACCAAACTCCGCGAATAGCTTCGTGTTGTACCAAAGAACGCTTTGAGCCATATCATTTTTAATGGCGTAATACTTACCGTCTGCACCCTTAGACCAGTCATTGAGTTTTCCGAAATCCTTGATTTCTGCTGGAGTGAGTAGGCTGGATAATTCACGTGCATTCGCAATGATTGGATTCTTAAGTACTGCTACATCGTTTGGTGGACCGAAAACTACATCTGGCCAACCTTTTTTAACACGATTAAATAACTGCACTTTTGCCAACAGGTCGCCCTGTGCGTGAAGTTCTACCTTCACATCAACTTTGCTCTTCATAATTTGTGCGTACAACTTTGCACCTGGTAGACGTGGTGCATCTACCCAGACGACGATCGATGGCTTAGCAGCCTGAGCTGGCATCGCCATGACTGTTGTACCTGCAATTGCGGTCGCTGTTGCGATCGCAATTAGTGAGTACTTCTTTTTCAAGGTATTCCCCCTCTGTAGGTCTGGTGACGGCTCCTTGTTGCCAATCAATCCAGTTGCCGAAATACTAGGGGTGGGAATACTATTTCGTATAGTATTTTCGAAGTTTCTTTTGGGGGTTTTGCGCCCCGCTGGCGCGAATACCCAACTTGTTATCAGCCCGTTATA
>JAURLY010000042.1 GCA_030830945.1 Gammaproteobacteria bacterium
GTAGTGGCAAACCACGAGTCTGCATTTAAGTGGATGAGTGCCGCGGCGGAGCAAGGCCATGCACTCGCGCAACATGGCCTGGGTTTTATGTACATGGAAGGTGATTGCGTGGAAAAAAATGGCGAATTGGCTGTTAAGTGGTTTACCAAGGCAGCCGATCAGGGACTGGCAGGCTCGCAAACCACCCTGGCGATGCTGTATGAGCAAGGCACGCTGATTGAGAAAGACGAAGAAAAAGCCGCAGAGTGGTACAAGAAAGCGGGTTTCTAATTACAAAATCATCACTTTGTGATTCTGGATTAACTCCGTTCTGATAACACCAATACAAAGACATATTGCATGAGACCTGCACATTTATTTACTGTTCTCGATAAAGAATTTCATGGCGCCACACAAGGACAGCATACCCCCGTTATGCTATGGGGCCCTCCGGGTGTGGGCAAATCCCAGATTGTCTCCCAGGTCGCGGAGCGCAATTCCGTACCCATGATTGATATACGCCTTTCACAAATGGAGCCCAGTGATTTGCGTGGTATTCCCTTTCGTTTGGATAATAGTGTGGAATGGGCGATACCCTCAATGCTGCCAAATAAAGAACGGCATGGCAGTCAGGGTATATTGTTTTTAGATGAAATCACTTCGGCCGCACCCAGTGTCTCGGCGGCGGCATATCAACTCATCCTCGATCGCCGGCTGGGGCATTACGAAGTGCCTGAAGGCTGGGCCATTCTAGCCGCAGGTAATCGACAGGGTGACCGCGGCGTTACCTATACCATGCCAGCGCCTCTGGCCAATCGTTTCTCTCATTACGAAGTAGACGTTAACCTGGATGACTGGGTGGCCTGGGCTTATGCAAATAATATTGATGATCGCATTATTGCTTTTCTGCGCTTTCGTCCGGACTTGATTTTTGAATTTGATGCAGCACAAAACCCTGTCGCATTTCCTACTCCACGTTCATGGGAGTTTGCTCATCGTGCTCTGCAAAAATTTTTGCATCAGGACAATATTTTGTTAGAAACTCTACAGGCCTGTGTAGGTCCGGCCGCCGAGGTTGAGCTGAATGCCTTTATCGCCAATCTGGATTCAATGCCGAATATTGAAGACATTGTAAATGGCAAGGAAGTCCCGGTGCCTGCAGAAATAGATCTTCAATATGCCGTTGCTTCAGCTCTGGTGGGGCAAGCTATTCGCGTCAACCCTCAGGACAATGCCGATATACTACAAGGCAATATACTTACCTATGCACATAAGTTTCCGCAAAAAGAAATGGGCGTCATGATGGTTTCGGATATGCATAGAGCCATCGGTGAAAAGATTTTTTCATTATCCGAGTTTGCAACATGGGCTGACTCGGTCGCAGATTTAATGCTCTACGAAAACTGATGAGTAAAACGTTTTGGATGACAATTCTGTTGAAACAAAACTTGCAGCTGCCCGCACCCGCCTGATTTTAGACAAACCTTTTCTGGGTGCCCTGGTGTTAAGAATGCCGCTGGAAATGGCGGATCCCACCTGGTGCACTACCGCTGCCACCGATGCAAAAAAAATATATTTCAACTACGAATACATCAACCAGTTACATAGTTCTGAAACCCAGTTTGTTCTGGCCAAGCAGGCACTACATTGCGCTTTGTCCCACTTTGCCCGACGCGGTCATCGTATAAAACATCGCTGGAACCTGGCATGCGAATATGCGATTAACCCATTACTGGTTGAAGAAGGCTTCACACCGCCTCCCGGTACGTTAATTGAAGACAGTTTTACTGGCATGTCTGCCGAAGAAATATATCGCTGCTTACAAGACAAAGATGAAGGTGACGCAGACAGCTCAAATAATGAAAAAGAAGGCAATGACGAGTCGACAGATCCGACCAACGAAGAAGACACGCCGGACTCTCCACCAAATCAAAATCCTGAGCAAAACAACTCGGATCCGTCAAAGTACTCCGGCAGCCCTCAACCCGCCAGCATGTCTCAACAGGAGCTGGATAATTTATCGGTGCAGTGGCAACAACGTTTGGCGGGTGCCGCTCAACAAGCTCAGCAGGCTGGCAAACTGAGCGAGTCCATGGCGCGCATGGTTGAGTTCATGCTGCAACCCAAATTACCCTGGCGTTCATTACTTGCTAGACACATGACTGCGACTGCACGAGATGATTACAATTATTCCCGCCCCTCGTCACGTCGGGGAGGTCCTTCCATTTTCCCAAGCTTACGAAGCTCCCAGGTCAATATGGTGGCGGCAATCGATGTCAGTGGCTCCATCAGCGACGCGGAAATGAACGAATTTTTGTGTGAGGTAGAGGCAATTAAAGGCCATCTGCGTGCACGCATCAGTTTACTGGCTTGCGATGCTGAGCTAGTGCCGGGATGCCCCTGGGTATTTGAATCGTGGGACGCATTAACTCTGCCCAAAACATTGAGTGGCGGGGGGGGAACTGACTTTCGCCCGGTATTTGACTGGGTGGAACAGCAAGATCAAAAACCTGAAATTCTGATTTACTTCAGTGACTGTGCAGGCAGGTTCCCGGACTATCAACCAGATTATTCTGTGATCTGGCTGGTTAAGGGTAATAAATCAGTACCTTTTGGACAACGCATACAATTGAACTAATGGACTTATCTGACCAGGATATGCTGCGCCTTAATGTATTGCTTGCACAAGACCTGCACGCTATACGTATTGATGAATCACGCATGGAAGTTCATGCGCTTTCCAGCAAAGGCGAAGCCAGAGTTCCCCTGCATGCAAATTGTAAAGAAGAAAAATATCTTAAGATTGTGCGCCAATGGTTATCGACAAAAGTACTGGGTTCTCCCGGAGGTTATCCGGTATTTTTACGTCGCTGGACTCGCATGGGACAAGCTAAAAATGACAGTCTTGAAAAACTGTTATTACTGGGTGAACCGGAAGCGGTAGTTGCGGTAGTACATGTCAACAGCATTACCAGTGAAATTGCACGACGCGCTTGGTGGTGTGCACCCAACTCGGAAAATGCCCGCTGCCTACTGGAATCCGAACAAGTTGCGAAAACCGAATTGGGCAAAGAGCTGGCAGAGTTCCTGGTCGAA
>JAURLY010000043.1 GCA_030830945.1 Gammaproteobacteria bacterium
ACTGCCATTCACTTCAAAGTTCTGGGTCGCCGAGTAAGCATCTATGGCCACACCCGATGCGCTAACATTCCAATTTCCATCACTGGTGTTCAGGCCCATGTAAAAGCTGTCAATGGTCTGGGTGCCAAAGTCGATAGACATATCTACGTAGTTCAAGAACCCGGCGCCTCCAGACTGATCTGAAACGGCATGAGCCTGACCACTCATGCCATAGCTGAGATACATGTTTTGAGATTCAAGTGCCTGCATATCCGCAACCGAAATCATATCCTCAGAGTAGGCAAAGTGAATGGCACCAACCGTGTCGACGACGCCTTCATTGGTATCTACCTGATCGTATGAAAGCCAACGACCCCAGTAGGCTTCAAAGTTTCGATCATCGTGACCCACTGAATTAAACTGATCCAGACGCGCTTCTGTCAGGTCGACATCAAAGGATATCGCCGAGCCAACAATCGATGAATCACCCGAAAATGAGCCTGAAGTGACTCCAGAGGCATCCACCGAGAAATCTTTGTCGGCGAGGTTCACAATATCGACAGCAGATGTATTCGTGCCACTAATGGCCAGATAGTCACTGCCCAGATCCAGAACAGTGGCCGAAAGCGCCGCAACACCCGATGCTGACAAAGACTGGGTCAACTGGGTTTGATCAAACTCGAGTAACGCCTGACGTCGCAATACAAAATCCTGGGTGGCTGAGTAGTAACCGCCACCATCTTTAACCGCCAAAGCACCGACAGCCACTTGGGCATCAGATCCGGCAAAAGCGATGGTCGCATCTCCAGACAAACCATAAGAACCATAATTCACTTGCCCGCCCAGAGGGAACATCGCGCCCAGGGTTCCATCGCCCAGATCAACAATTTCGCCACCCGAGCCAACGTCCGAATAGTTATAATAGGCTTCATAGTAATCGCCCATAATTTCAAAAGCGGTACCAAAGCCCATCACCTGGGAAGTCAGATAATTGACATTCATAAACATGCGCTCGACAGCCCCGGGATTGGCATACATATCCATTGGTGCTGGTCCGCCAGCATAGCCATACCTGACATTCCAGTTACCCAGGACTGTGGGTAACGCTGTTGTCCAGTTGTCAGCATATATAAACTGGAAATAGTCCGAAGCAGGTAGGCCTGCATCCACCACGCCCTGGTTATCCACCGTACCTACTTCGCCTATCCAGCTACCCCATGTTACCTGCGCATCAGCAAAGGTTTCCTCGCGATAATTGATTAAGGTTCCATCCAAAACGCCTAAAGTGCCAGGAGTGCCGTCAAATACACCGGTAATACCTGTCACTGCATCCACATTGCGGCCACGATAATCCAGCGCGTTCAGCATATTTATCGAAGCCGTTCCGGAGCCGGTTAATTCATTAGGTGCCAAGGTTTGTGAGTTCAAGCCTGAGGAAATATAAGCACCAATAGGGATATAACCACTTATGTGGCTTACAAAAGCAGCGTCCGGAGCATTCGTCGGGTTGAGTACGCCCGGATTGCTAAACACCAGCGTTGAATTGTATTGTTCAAGAGCGAAGACACCCTGGGCTCTGGCATCAGTAAATGGATAGCACTCGCCGCAAAAATAATCCATTCCGCCATAAAGCGAATAGGCACCAAGAGCGCCCTCAGCAAAGCCATTCACAGTGTCGGCGCCCACGAAGCTAACTGAACCTATACCGTAAATCGGCGATATATTGCCACACTCACCGCCAAAGCAGTGACCGGCCAGATTAAAATAGATTTCTTCGCCCAGATAGTAATCATGCGAAGCTAATCTAGCCAGATACTCAACTTCATCAATGGTGAGGCCCAAATCGAAGCTGGCAATAGACTGGTTATAGAAGTTGAGGGCCATATCAACATATTCAAGAAACCCGGTTCGCCCGTATTGATCAGTAGGCGCCGTGCCACCAGCCAGTCGATAAGTAATAACCTTGTCTGAGATTTCAGCTACCGCATTCTGCATATCCTCGGTATAACCAAAATGTACTAGCGGGTTAAGCTCCCATTCCGGCGCGTATGTATACGTGACATCAGTAGCATACCAGCGCCCCCAATTTGCTTCGGCACCTGATACAAAAGTATGACTACCATATTCAGCAAGGACACCCTCGTTAACAGTTAAAACTGGATCACCTTCCCCGTAGTTGAATATGGTGGGGACTGATGCTGCACCATTGAGGTTAACCAAACCGAAACTATTTAAGGATCCTCCATAGTATGAAGACATCAAAGCATCAACAAACCCGTAGTTGACATTCTTGTCAATAAAAGCGCCGTACAAAAGGCTATCCGGCTGTGGATCAACTACAGAAAGTGATCCGTCATAAAAATTGGGGTTATTACTGTTACCTTCTGACTCCAGAAGGTAGACGCCAGTGGCGCTAACGAAAGGCAAGCTGCCCAGATCACGTTCCTCAATATCCGCTCCAAAAGTATTCAGTGCATAACTTCCCAAAGCGCCTTCGTTGTTATTACCCAAGAAGACAAAAGAGGTTTCACCATCCAGGGTTAACCCATTTCCACAAGTTCCGCCAGTACAGAGGCCTATAAGGTCAAGCTCAACATCTTCTTCGTCGGCAAAAATGTAAGCAGTGCTGTTGTTGGGGTGAATGAAACCGAAATAGTCCCGATCGCCTATTGCCAGCTGCATATCGAAACTCACAATAGCCTGCTGGTAAAAATCGATACCCATATCGATATTGTTCACAGATCCCACGTTGCCCAGTTCATCAGTGGGCGCGGTTCCAGCAACGTAACTGTAGTCAGCGACAAGTGGCATGCCAAGATTTGCAATGGCGAGCGATTGGTCTTCGGTATAACCAAAGTGAAGCTCAGGCTCAATCAACACGTCACGCGAGTCACCGCCAAACTGGAAATCGCTCACGGATGCGGTGACGTCGTTAGATATCCAGCTTCCAAAATCAACTGTGAAGCTGGCGCCAGAATAGCTACCGAATTCAACCAGATACCCCTCGTTAATTTGCAGACAGGGATCGCAGTCAATCCCATCTTCCAATTCAACTATGTCAAAGCCAACAAGTGCATTAATCCCCTCGCGCTCATATAGCCTTATCTGATCACCAATAGTTGGCAATACTGTTGTCGGAAAGCCCTGTGATCGATATTGACCATCCAGACCTTCAATTGAAGCCAGGGCCGCAGCAACAGCAATACCTCCCGATGAAGTAGAGCTCTGCATAATCGCATCGCTGAAATAATAAGGTGCTGGTTCAAAAGCATCCTGCTCCAAAACATAAACGCCATTCGAGGTATTTGTCGGAAGTATGGAAGTAAATGTATTAGGGCTGTCCGCGGCAGAAAACCCACCGGCAATATGCCGCAAGCTGTAACTGCCCAACACTCCCTGTGCAGAATTGCCGATGAACACCATGCTGGTATCACCCCAAAGGGTGAAATCGCCAGAGCTGCCATTAACATAACCAACCAACATGATTGGTGTCAGAAGGTCCTGCTTTTCATACAACATGGCCTGATAATTCAGATCGCCAATATCCAGATTGATGGAGAATTCGGTAACGGTCTGATAAAAGAAATCAAACGCCATAATTACTTCGTTTAACGTACCTAGTGCACCACTTTGATTGGTTGGAGATGTGCCTCCGGCCATACTGTATTTAGCCACCATGGGCATACCCAAAGACGCTACATAGGCGTCGTATTCAGCAAAAGTCATGGCATTTGGCGAATAGCCATAATGAAGATTGGGGCCCACATCAAACGAACTGCCATTAATGGATGCTCCCGACTGGGTAAGATCCCATAAGCCCCAGTTCACACCAAAGCCGGCGCCGGCAAAATTATCGATGCCGCCACTTTCAATCAGTTCACCTGCCACCACCTCAACTTCACAGGAAGGGGCGCAATTTGCCGTATCAACACTGTCCAGATACACATTGCCAACATCGCCTTGCTCTGTAAGTACAACACGTACGCCCGACCCATCAGGCAACATGGTCGCGTTGAGTGCGCCCATACTTGAATTACCCGAAGCTAAAGCAACGGCTGAGCCAGCTGCAACCTCTGATGTTACGAATGCAGGGTATGGGTCTGAATTATCACCCTGCCCATCGCCATCCAAATCCGCATGCTCTGTAGGGTCTTGAGGGAATAGGTCATCTACGTCCGCAACACCATCACCGTCAGCATCCGGATTCTGGATTTCGTCCTCAATCTTTTGCTGGGCTTCACCCGACTGAAGCTGGGTAATTGAGAATGTTGTCCCAGACTCATCGTCCGAATCTGGATTACAGGCATTAGCCGCGCTGGAGTCATTACTACAAGTGATAGGGTCGCTATCTGCCCCAAAGTCCTGGCCCAGATTCTCGTCGCCCGCTCCTAACCCTGTATCAGCATCGGGGGCATCGCTTCCCGAAGAACCAAACTGGCCGGCATCACCCGAGTCATCGCCGTCCCCGGCATCACCAGATCCACTGTCCTGGCCATCACCATCCTGGCCATCGCCCTCACCACCATCGCCGTCTTCAGATCCTTCTTCGGAGTTTTCTTCCTCTTCCTCCTCTTCTTCTTCATCCCTACCTGATGTTGTATCTTCTAAAACAACCGAGGGTTTGCGCACAAGTGCTCGTGGTGAGGTGTTTTGATCTTCTACGTAGAAATATCCATCCTGGTCAACGGCCTCACAACCGCCGGCGTTACAGACATCAATACCACCTTCGACAACACCACCATAAAGACCCGGCGCCAAGCCATTACAGGCTGTAGAACAATAGGTAGCCGCCCAGTGTGTGCCGCGCAAACCAATCGTGGCCAATGGGGTTTCAAAACGATAGCGGCTCTTGTTTGTGTTACCAATCAACCCGGTTATTGCCTGTAAACCACCACGAAACAATCGATAAACCGCACTTTCTGAGCCATCTTCCTGACCGTTGAAAGTATGCTCTTCAACAAAGAAACTGGTCTCAGGCTGCAATGCCACCAACCCATTATCATTGAAGCGAATCTGGGCTCGCGAGCGAACTGCAGTTATGACTGTATCCCCTTCGTAGAGCGGCGAACGACGTCGTAATCTGCGCTCTGTACCATCTTCAGCCTGGGCAGTGACGATCCCGCTTGTAGAGAGTATCAAGCCTATGGGGTCACCCGTCTGGGCCTGCGCCTGAGTTACCAGAAAAAATAAACAACAGGTAAAAAGAGCCTGTATTCCAAAGGATTTAATCATATTCATAACTTGGTTCCTCGTGGCCTACCTGTAGGTGTATCGCACGCTGAAAATGAGTTGATTTCTATCGTAATCAAAGATGGCAATATTCGAATCCGTTTGTCCGGTAGAACCATCTAGCTTAAGTAACACGTTATCCATGGGTAGCCAGGCCAGCCCCAAACGAAACGTCTTCTGTGTATCGTTTCGTTTAACAAAAACATCTCCACTCGAAGAACCTGAAGGCAAAGCATTCAGTGACTCACCCGAGTATGAGTTTTGACTAATATCGTAACCAAGAGTCAATTGCCAATTTGGCGCGGGAGTCAGTGCGAGTGAGGCGTTTGCCCCTACAATTTCGCGATCGGCTGTTGCCAGAGCGCCGGGTAAGTCATCATTCTTTGCATTCTCGTCACCCAAAACCCCGCCAATCGAAAGCAGCGGTCGCATAGGTGCAAGAATCTGGTGCTGCAAAGTAAGCCCACCCATTGTCATCAGGGAATCTTTAAAAGGGAGGTCCTGATGAGAGAATTTGTTTGCTGACCCAAAAAATGTAATAGAGGAAAGAGGGCTCCACGCATATCGCCAGCTACTGCGCAGGCCATAACTATCCCTGTAGCCGCGCTTGTCAATTTCCATAATGTTGAATTCTGCAGAGAGGCTTACATTATGGGCGCCCCTTTCCCTTCGAATCCCGCTGCTGGCGCCATAGCCAAATATGCGGCCCAAACCGACAACTGAGGAAGGGTCACTCGGATCAAGCAAGCGAAAGCCTTCGTCATTTTCGCGCAAGCTCATATTTGCCCTGGCAAAAAAACTGGTACCAGGAAGAAAGGGGTGATTAACACCCACATCACCTTTGAACTGATAAAAAACATCATCCAGTTCACTACTTGCCAGGGTTGCATCATCGGCAAGCAAGGGGATAAAGAAGGTATCCGTATCCGGTGAAGCCAGGATATTGGAGTCGTAACCGCTGCCCAGCTCCACATTGGCTACAATGGTTGTTTCACGCTTGGAACGACGGTTGTCGATGGCTCGCAAATAGGGCTGAACATTTTGAACCACCTCTTGCGGAGGGTTAGACGCAAGAACCTGGTTAAATTCCCGTTCGGCCCGATCATCCTCCTCCAGTGCAAAATAGGCACGGCCTAACTCAAGGCGGGCATAGTCATTTGTGGGTTGGTTCATCAGCACGCGTTCAAGGGCAAATGCACCCTCAGAGGCTCGGCCTGTATCCACTGCGGCGACACCGTAATGCAAATCAAATGCTGGCTCACCTTCAAGTTGGGCAAGTTGTTGAATCGCAAGGTTATAAGCTTCTGCAGAACGGCCTTCCGCATTGAGCTGTGCGATCTGACTGATAGGACCTTGTGGCTGGGCGAACACATTCCCGCTCGACACCAGTGAAACAACCAAAATTGCTAAAACAATAAACGCATTCTTTCCTTGAAAACCAGATCGCCTGCTTTTTCTGGTATTTGAGATTGAATGCATTGCACGGGCCCAATTCATACTGACCTCCCAACTTGAGCCATTAAGTATGATTGCATTGTCATTGTGGCAATCTATTGACCCTACTACCTATTTAGGGCGTGCAAGAGTACTAGCTCACAAAATTTCTACCTGTTTCACGCAGAGTATAATGCGACTGTGTTAATTTTTGTGAACCAATTCCTAACAAGTGCCTCCCTTGATTACTTTGAGCCACTTTTTTCATCTACCAGCCCCAAAAAACCCTTAAACCTGCTGGCTTCAATTTTCCCGGATGAAAAGGCCTCCTGGACCGCACAGCCCTTATCTATTCCGTGAGCACAATTACGGTACTGACAGAACTCAGAAACCTTGAAAATTTCTGGAAATCCGCGAAGTATTTCCTGTGGAGTCCAGTCACTATTACCAAACTCCCGTATACCAGGAGAGTCCATTATCCAGCCATGTCCTGCCATCTGATAAATATGTGAAGCGGTTGTGGTATGCCGCCCTTTGGCTCGTTTATCTGAAAGCACTCCCACTCGGGCAATCGAATCTTTCAATATGCCGTTAATCAATGACGATTTTCCAACGCCTGATTGTCCTACAAAGGCGAGTTTTTTTTCCTGCATCCAGTGGGCTAATTCCAAAAGGTTATGTCCAGAATGGGAGGAAACCTTAAAAACGGGGTACCCAAGCCCAGGGTAAATACGCTGAACTTCATCCAATACAGGCGTGAAACCCAAATCCGACTTATTGATAACGATTGCAGGCGACAGCCCAAATATCTCTGCTGCGGCCAAATAACGGTCAATTAAATTGAGATACGGCTCGGGTTCTGACGCGATGACTATTAGCAAAGCATCCAGATTGGCTGCAATTCGCTTTTTTGTCCCGCGCTTATCCGTACGAAAAATTTCCGTATTTCGCTCTTCTCTTCCAACTATTACCCAAGGTTCGTCCTGACCATTTCCTCGTAAAAAAACCTGGTCCCCGGCAACCAGATCACCAAAGGATTGGCGCACCTGTACCTGAAATTCAATACCTGTGTCATCACGGACTTTTGCCTGAGCGCCGTGATGGCTGATAAGCAACGCTGTTTTATTATTCAAAACATCTCTCGACTGTGGACTGTATTTTTGCCATTTGAAGGTTAGAATTCATAGGAGATATAAATGGAAAGATAGATGGCTGATTCTAATCGCAACGATTTAAACCTCATATGGATTGATCTGGAAATGACCGGTCTGGACACGCTCAATGATCACATCATAGAGATTGCCACACTGGTAACCGACCCGGAATTAAATATTCTTGCAGAAGGCCCTGTGATAGCAATACATCAGCCGCCGGAAATCATGAATTCGATGGATGAATGGAACACCAATCAACATGAGCGCTCAGGGCTAACAAGTCGTGTTCTGGAGAGCACAGCCACATTGCAGGAAGCCGAAAACGCCACGTTGGCTTTTCTGCAAAAGTGGGTCACGGCCAGGAGCTCTCCTATGTGCGGAAATTCAATCTGTCAGGATCGTCGATTCCTCGCAAGGGAAATGCCCGAACTAGAAGCTTATTTTCACTATCGCAATCTCGACGTCAGCAGTCTCAAGGAACTTGCTCGTCGCTGGGCGCCGGAAGTAATAGGCCAGCTAACAAAACAGGGATCGCATCTGGCCATGGATGACATTCTCGACTCTATTCAGGAGCTAAAGCATTATCGCGAAACGATCATGCGCTGCTAACAAGGAAGACCTCAGGGGTCTGTTTGCAAAAGACCACCCGGTAAAAATTGCCAGGTTCGAATAAATACAATTTTGTCGTACTTCGCTTCCAGCTCCCGGGAAAATGGCTCAAAGGGAGCGGATAGCCGAGCAATGCGAACAGCTGATCTATCCAGAATTGAAGATCCCGAAGACTCAGTAATTTCCGTGCTTTCAAGAGTGCCATCGGGCAAAACTGTCAGCTTCATTCTCAAACTTCCGAAAATGCCATCCTGAATGGACTCCCGGGGATAATTCTGATTGCCAATCTCAATGACCCTTTGCTGCATATGTGCATGATATTCAGCATCTTCCCTGGCTTTAGCAGCAACCGAAGTCAAGGCACCAATTCTCGGACGACGCGCATACTCCTGCTCCAGCATATCCAGGCGCGCCATCAACGATTGCTTGGCACTCGCAGAAGTAATATTTGGGACATTTGGCATCAGCGCCGACGCATTACTTGATTTTACGCTGGTCTCGGATTGGGTCTGCGTGACCAAAACATCAGCGTTCATATCACCACCCTGAAGCTGTAATGGCTGTTGCGGTGCTTGACCCTGCTCCCCATTCAGATTTGCCCTGGACTCCGGGTTGGGGCTGGTTGGAACCAGAGCTTCTTCCAATGTTCCACTGGCTTGCTGATTCTGCTGTGCTAAAAAATCCGCTTCATCCGGAGACTCAGAAGAATAGTGAGTAACCAGAGTCACGTCGAGGTCTGAATGGCTCGGCCTCGACTCCACCCAATTGAACACAACGCCAAAAATCAGGATCAGGTGAATCGCAACAGCGATAAAGAAACCAAAACCAAACCGATCACCACTGTCGACATTAAGTTGGTAACCGCCTGAAACCTGTCCCGTCATTAAAAAAAGCTCCTAACTCTTTAAACGCTTTGCAACAGCATCCATCAAAAGACCGCCTATATCCGTTCCCGCTTCACGATCAATCTCACGAATACAGGTCGGACTGGTTACATTGATCTCCGTTAAGTAATCTCCAATCACATCCAGGCCGACAAAAATTAATCCTCTTTCCCGAAGATCATCTGCCACTTGCTCAACAATCCATCGATCCCTTGCCGTCAACTCCTGAACCAGGCCTCGCCCTCCAGCCGCAAGATTACCGCGAGTTTCCCCCTGGGCAGGCACTCGCGCCAGACAGAAGGGTACCGGCTCCCCATCGATAAGCAGGATTCGTTTGTCTCCGCTCAGGATTTCCGGAAGATATTTTTGCGCCATGATGGGCTGACTGCCATGCTCTGTGAGAGTTTCCAGTATGACACTCAAATTGTGCTCTTGCGGACGGGCCCGAAAAATTGAACTCCCACCCATACCGTCCAACGGCTTGTAAATAACATCATGATATTGCTGGTAGAAGTCTTTCAGTCGTCTCTGATCCGCACTAACAATCAGGGGTGGGCAGCACTGCGGGAAATTTGTTGCAAACAGTTTTTCATTGCAGTCCCGAAGCGAACCAGGCTTATTGACGATTAAAACACCTTGCTGCTCGAGTCGCTCAAGCAAATAGGTTGAATAGATATAGTTAGTATCAAAGGGAGGATCCTTGCGCATGAAGATCGCATCAAGCTCAGCCAAATCCATATCCTCAGATTCACCCAGAACATACCAGGACTCCTGATCAAGGTTAACCTCCAGCGTTTGGACGCTGGCAATTATTTTTCCGTCGCTCAAGCTCATGGCGAGCTGTTCGATGTAATATACCTTCCAATCTCTTGCTTGAGCAGCGAGAATCATGGCAAGACTACTGTCTTTTTTGGTATTCAGCTTGGATATAGGGTCAAGTACAAACCCGACCAATATGTTTCTATGTTGCAAATCTGCTCCTAACTTGAGCTGTTAAAGGTAAATGGCAGCTTCGCAATTGGCGTATTGTGTACACGAGCGTTATCAAAGCTAGCACGAGTGCGCGTACCGAATGCGAGATCTGCTTCACAGAGTAGAGCATTTTCCTAAATTACGGTTTGCTCATTGTTGTGTTTATTATACCTTTACGACAATATTGAAAAGTTATTACCTTAAAAAATAAGGGTTTTTCCTAAATGGGGCGCACAGCACAATGAAAGTCATGGTGGTTGATGACAGTAATACTATTCGCCGCACCGTTGAGACCATCTTAAGCAAAATCGGCTGCAGTGTAATAACGGCAATTGATGGTTACGACGCGCTGGCCAAAATTGCTGAAACCAAACCAGATCTTATCTTTATCGACATTATGATGCCTCGTCTTGATGGCTATCAGACTTGTGCCCTTGTAAAGAACAATCCAGCCTACAAAGCCACACCGGTTGTAATGCTATCCAGTAAAGATGGTCTGTTTGATAAAGCGAAAGGCAGGATTGTTGGCTCAGATCAGTATCTAACAAAGCCCTTTAGTAAAGACGAACTTTTGGAAGTCTACGAAAAGTACGCTTCTTAACACTAAATATTGATAAAAA
>JAURLY010000044.1 GCA_030830945.1 Gammaproteobacteria bacterium
CGGGCACTAAAAGGGGAAGAAAAATGAAAGACACTATAATTGCCTGTATTGATGGCTCTGCTATTTCAGCCTCTGTATGTGATACAGGTGCATGGGCCAGCTCACGCCTGGATGCGCCGCTAAAATTTATGCATGTACTGGAAAAACCAATCGGTCCAGCTGCAGAGGATCTTTCGGGCTCAATTGGACTGGGAAGCCGGGAGCATTTGCTTGAAGAGTTAGTGGCACTAGACGAGCAGAGAGGCAAACTGGCTATCGAACATGGCAAACACATGCTTGACGATGCCCGTAAGCGTGCCAGCGATATTGGTATCCTGAAGATAGACACTGAGCAGCGACACGGCAGCCTAGTTGAGACCCTAATGGAATACGAGGAATCCACACGTCTGTTTATCATAGGTCGCCAGGGTGAAGGGCATGACGGTCAGATGAAAACAATTGGCTCTCAGTTGGAAAGTGTTTTCCGTGCTATTCATACACCCATTTTAGTGGCTGTTGATGAGTTCAAGACGCCGGAGAATTTTCTGGTTGCATACGATGGTAGCGAGACTGCTGATAAAGCTATTGAGCGCATCGCAGCCAGTCCTCTCCTGAAAGGCATTGAAGGGCATATCGTCATGGTAGGGATAGATAACGAATATAACCGAGAGCGTCTCAATAACGCTGCAAAGTTACTTGTTGATACAGGTCACCAAATCCAGTCGCACTTACTGCAGGGAGAAGTCATCGACGTGCTGGAAAAGTTTCAACAAGAACAAAACATACAGCTGAAGATAATGGGCGCTTATGGACATTCACGAATTAGAGAGTTCTTTCTTGGAAGCAATACGTCGAAAATGATTGGCAGTAGCCCGGTTCCCCTATTACTTCTTCGATAATTGCTGAAGCTCCCCATTCGGCTTAGTCGGATGGGGAGATTTCTAGCCCTCACTCTTCTTTTCTGCGTTTTTGGGACTGTATCTCTCCAGATACTCACTTGCTTCCTCGGTCAAGGGAACCATGCGAATATCTCCTTTACCTAATTTGCGCCCATCCTTGGCCAGGATATTACCGGCACTGACCGGTTCGCCTTTCTCACGATCCACAAAAGCATAGCTGTGAATATCGCAGCCCTCTTCCCACTCGAGACACCACTGTAGTAACAATAGCATCAGTGGCATAAGCTCCCAGCCTTTCGCTGTCAGCCTGTATTCCATTCGTCGCCCACCTTCTGCGATTGGCTGTTTATCGATAATTCCTTTTTCAACAAGCTTGCGGAGTCGCTCAGTGAGGATATTCCTGGAAATTTCCAGTGCATCGCAAAGTGCATCAAAACGACGAACCCCTCCAAAAATCATGAGATCCCGAATAATCAACATATTCCAGTGATCTCCAACCACGTCCAACGCATGAGAAATTGGGCATTCAAGTTGCGTATTCTTCTTTGGTGCCAAGACATCCTCCGAAACTATTAATATTTATTTTCAAATATTAGTTGCTTTTTAAAACTTATGCGAGTAATTTATATTTAGTTGCTTTTTGCAACTGTTCTAAATAGAAACTTTTGAAAAGCAGAGGTATATAGCCATGAAAAGCAAACAAATCAAAAACGTTGTTATCGTTGCTGCATTGTTAACTGTCAGCTCATTCGCTATTTCGCAGGAAAGACTAAACGGTCGAGAGGCTGTCGAAGTTTGTAAAAACGAGATTAGCGATACCTACGCTTCGGAACGCGAAATTCGATTTAGTCGTAATACGGCAAGTTCATTAAAGGCAGGTGCTTATAAATTCTGGATGAATGCTACTGAAGACGATAATGGTGTTATTAGCAGCGTGCGTTATCAATGCGAAATCACACGCAATGGGGAGTTGGTCGGACTAACCAGGGAAGCTGGGCGTTGGAATATATAGGAAATAAGGGGCAAGAATTACCTAAAAAAGGATTTGCCCCCCAATTTAATTGACAAGGTGAAGGTGTGTTGTATGCAGAACAATGAAACCTTCGTGCACCAGAAAAGTATCGCTTCCGGAGGGTATAGATGGTTCAGCAGACCAATTTAGATAGGCCGCTTCAACTACCACATCAAATCGAATCAAGCTGTAGCTGGAAGCCAGTAAAGGCAAAGTATCTCGAAGAAATTCTTCATAGAAGGCGGCAATCGCCTCTTGCCCCTGAAAAGGCCCTTTAGGTGTAAGTAAAATAGCGTCCTGGGCATAGAGCGCCAAAATGCTCTCTACTCCCTGTCCTAATGTTTTTAGGTAGTTTCTGACAGCCAATTCAGTATTTTTACCGCGTGCTCCAGTCATTCCTGCCTTTGCCCTTGTTATTCATTTAGAGTATTCCATGCTAACAGTCAGTGATATCAATTCAACTTGCATTCCGCCAAAACCGGAACCAGTGGGCAGGTTTCTGGTATCATCTCGCGCCCCCTAAATAGCCTTGGAAAAGTTGATTTATCGTGACTGAACAGATCTTTCTTTACGGCATACATAACTGCGACACAGTAAAAAAAGCACGTAAATGGCTTGATGTGCATAATCTGGACCATCATTTTGTCGATTTTCGCAAAGACGGAACCGACAAACTTAAAATCAAACGCTGGATAGATGCTGTAGGAGTAGAGACCCTACTTAATAAACGCGGAACGACCTGGCGTAAGCTCTCTCCAGAACAGCAACACTTAGACTCTGAGCAGGCTTTGGTTTCGCTACTGAGCGAGCATCCTACCCTGATCAAACGGCCCGTACTGGAAGTAGGCAGAAAAGTACTTGTCGGATATTCTGAGGCAGACTATTTGGGCATAAAATAGCTATATTTTTCAATTAGTTATAAATTTATCTTAACAAAGAGAATTAATATGAAAGAACTCTACGCACTTGGCATTGGAATCGGTACCAAGAACAAAAAAGGCGAATGGCTGGAAGTGTACTACCCTGCCCCTCTCCTCAATGTTAGCGAAGAAATTTCTGCTGCCATCAATGAGCATGTTGGCAGTGGCACGAATGAATTGAATACGGAAAAACTGGACAGTCTGGCTGCTGGACTTAAAGCCGCAGGTGCAGGAGAACAAGCTGCTATCGTCGCCTCATTTATTCATACTGAAGGCGTTCCAGTGGTTTGCGCTCTGGAGTCCGATGAATCACCCGCGGACGTACCCGGCGGTTATTTAAAGCTCCATTTGTTATCTCATCGCCTGGTAAAACCTCACGGGACAAATCTGGACGGACTATTTGGCGTTCTAGCCAATGTGGCCTGGACTAACGAAGGCGCCATTGCCATCGATGAACTGAGTGAGCGGAAACTAATGGCTCGCAACCAGGGACGTCAATTAATCGTCAACTCCATTGATAAATTTCCCCGAATGACAGACTACGTTGTACCTGGCGGAATTCGCATAGGTGACGCATCCCGGGTCAGACTTGGCGCCTATCTAGGCGAGGGAACTACGGTGATGCATGAAGGGTTTGTTAATTTTAACGCAGGCACCGAAGGCCCAAATATGATCGAAGGCCGCATTTCAGCCGGCGTATTTGTCGGAGCAGGCTCCGACCTCGGCGGCGGGTCTTCCGCAATGGGTACACTCTCCGGAGGCGGGAATATCGTGATATCCGTGGGTAAGGAGTGTCTAGTTGGAGCAAATGCAGGTATTGGCATCGCACTCGGAGACCGGTGCACTGTCGAGGCTGGCCTGTATATCACTGCAGGCACCAAGGTGCAGATGATCGATGACGCGGGAACCATCGCAACTAAAGTTAAAGCATCTGAGCTGAATGGGAAAAGTGGCCTGTTGTTTCGACGTAATTCACTAACAGGTGCGGTGGAATGCTTAACAAACAAATCCGCAGTTGAGCTCAATGACGAGCTACATGCGCACAACTAAATAGATAAGCGGGATCAGCGTAAAATTTATTCTGGTCCCGTTTTCATACACCTATATCGACCAGTGTCTTAATAATCTGATCCACAACGCTGGCGGTTCTCGGATGCTCTTCCCTTTGTTCCTCGACCCAATACTCCAAGGCATCTAACAGGTCGGGCTCTGGAACCTCAGGCTCTCCTTCCGCGTGCGCGTGACGCTTCACAGAATCGAGCAAATCCATCTGCGCTACACTGGGCTCAGCATCGCCCATAGCTTCATGCAGTTCAGTCAGGAGGTTCTGTAATTTTTCTTGCTTTGCCATTAGTCTGGTTCCTTTACTTCATCCGCACCAGTTTAGCAGACGGCGGGCAGGCGCCAACCGTCTCAAATCAAGAAACCGAATAAATATTTAATCCGGAAGAATGGCTAAACCAATTGTGTTGGTGCTGCTTTGATGAATGGCGATATCGCCATCTGGCGTTACCCGCATATGTCGAATAATGCCAATGCCAGAGGGCAATGCCCAACTTTGGAAGGTTTCCGTTTCCGGATCAAATCGAACCAGGGCATCAGGACGCATGCCTGACTCGTTAAACCAGACTACGTCTTCAACGACTTCCATCGCGTAAGGGTGAGATGTCGGTCCACTGGGTGTAGGCCATTCCCTAAATTCTCCCGACGCGGGATTAAGACGGCCAATATAGCCCCGACCAGAATCAACGTACCAAACAATATCATTGCTATCGATAGCTAACCGTCGTATATGTGTTTCAGGGGTCGATGTCTTAAACTCGGTCACACTCATATCGTCTGGACTAATCTGCGCCAAACCATTTGCGCCGTTATAAGCCACCCAGATCATGCCGGTGGAATCTTGCTTGATGCCGTAAGGTCTCGCTCGCTCAGTGGGCAGCGTAATCAGGTCGATATCCCCAGTCTGCGGGTTTAACTGACCGACCATATTGCTGTGCTGCAAGGTAAACCACAGCTGTCCATCATCAGCAAAATAAGGCGTATGCGGGTCCCGTGCTGCGGGATCCGGCATGGGATAAACGCTAATCTCTCCTGAATCCGGATCGAGCATACCCACCGTTCCATTCCCATTACCCATGTACCATATATTGCCACCCTGGTCGGCAATAATGCTGTGAGGGCGCGCAGAAGGATCTAACTGCCACTCCTGTACGGCACCAGTTTCCGGATTAAACCGGCCAATGAGACTGGCCCACATTCCAGCCCACCAAATGTTTCCCGCTTCATCCATAAAAGGGTCTCGTGGCCTCTGGCCAAGCGTAGGAACACGCCATTCAACTATTTTTAAAGGGTAGTCCCCCCCCACTATGGTGGGCTCTCGCCCGGGGGTATAGGGGAAATGTTCAGACAAGTAATTTACTACTCGGCTTAAGTCGGGCTCAGGTAAATCAACCATACCGGTAATAAGCATACGCCAGTCATTTGGCGAATAACCTGTGGAGCGAGTAATAAGGTTTACACCATGACACCCGGAGCACAGCCCCTGTACCATGGGCTTTATATCCCCTTCGGGCAGCTGTGAAGAATTATTTGTTTGTGCCTGGGTGAAAACGGATATGCCGAAAATCAACATTCCGATACTAATGACTATTGGCTTGCGCATTGTTTATCCCTGAAATCTGAAAGCGAAGTAAGAATTTGATGGCAGATGCAATCAAGAACTGTACAGAAGCTCAAAAAAAACAGGGATAGTTGATTAGTTAATTATTTGTTAGAAGCAGCTCGAAGCGATTAGCCTGTCGAAGGGTTCGTCACCAATGATTGATTCACACCACCGGCGTCAATAATGGGACACCAGCGAAATACGCTTCCAGATTTGCGACAACCAATGCGCCCATCTCATATCGTGTTTGGTGTGTTGCGCTGCCCTGATGCGGTGACAATACAACGTTGTCCAGCCCAAGCAAGGTATCGGGGATATTTGGCTCATCCGCAAATACATCTAGTGCGGCACCGCCGATCTCGTTCTTCTGCAACATTTCAATCATTACAGGCTCGTCGACAACCGACCCCCTGGCGACATTAACCAACATACCTTCAGGTCCTAGCGCCGTCAGAACCTCGCGGTTAATGAGATTATGAGTGGCTGCTCCCCCCGGGACAATGACCACCAGCCAGTCTACATCGCGAGCCATTTCCACCAGATTGTCATAGTAGACGTAAGGCACATTCCTTTGCTTGTTGCGGCTGTGATAGACAACACGCATTTTCATAGCCTGGCAGCGGGTGGCAATTTCCTTGCCAACACTACCCAGGCCAACTATCCCAACCGTTTTTCCGTTGAGTTCAGAATGTAGGCCAAATACGCCTTCCTTGGGCCATTTACCGGCTCGCGTATAGCGCTCGGCCTGTGGAATTTGCCGGGCCAAACAGACCATCAAACCAATGGTAATTTCACCCATAGCGTCATTAAGAACATCCGGCGTATTGGTCACACGAATATTGCGGGCCTTTGCAGCGTCGGTGTCGATATTGTCATAGCCAACCCCAAAATTGGCGATTATTTCCAGATTCGGCAATGCATCCATCAGCTGCGCATCCGCTGCATGACCGGCAAGGCCCCGGATGTTTTTGCCATTGGCTTTGAAGAATTCGGCCTTATCTTCCTGCTCGTATAGACGATGGATAATAAAACGTTCTTCAAGCCCATCAACACAGGATTGGAGTAGAGGCTGTGTCATCAGAATCTGTATCTTTTCAGTCATATTTAAGACTCTTTAATTTCTTTGCTGATATAGCGACAGGTGAATTTTTTCCTATCAAAGAAAAAACCACAAATGTCAGGTTAGATATCATCACCCTGCTCGTAATAATAAAGCCAGTCGAGCAATACATCGCCGATATCTACACCAATCCCACGATGGGCATCTTTGTGATTAATAATAAACGCCAGCGCGTATCGAATACCTTCCTGTGACTGGAAAATACCTGCAAGGGAAACCACATCATCCAGTCGGCCGGTCTTGATATGTCCCATGCCTTCTGAGCTTTCTCCTCGCGTACGAAAACGCATGGTTCCATCGATCCCGTTAATAGGCAGGGATGCAATAAATTCGGCGGCATTGGGTGATTTATATGAATCAACCAAAGTATCAACTAGCAGTTGCGCATCGACCCTTACTTCGCGCGAAAGACCCGACCCGTTATCCAGATGTAGGTTGGTGGTATCCATCCCGCGTGAGTCGAGAAATTCAGTAATCGCTGCTATTCCGTCGTCAGTGGTTGCCGGTACCGACTTGGTCTCGGCGGCAATGGTCAGCAACAAATTTCGGGTCATTGTGTTGTTGCTAAACTTATTGGTTGAGGTCAAAACTTCCCTAAAAGGCTTGGACCACCATGTCATGAAAGGATCTTCGTTCTCCCGAATACTCAGTGTTTCAGATCGATAAGTGCCGGTTATCTCCCCGCCCATTTCTTCCCACAGGCTTTTAAACAACCCATAAAAATAAGAATCTGGCTGTAACACCGTTCGTGAAAGTGAGTAATCCTGACAACCTGTTGGGTGCAAACCATCTATGGCAACGAGATCACGCTGGGGTGTGTTTCTTACCTGAATGGCAATCCCCGCGTTGTAGCCACCACAAGCTCCCCTTCTTGCCCGCAAACGATTCTCTATGCGCAGGTTTGGCAAAGTTGGATCCATGTATATATCCATACCCGACTCAGTGTCATTAAAAACGAATCTTACCGTCTGGAAATTCACAAGCAGCGCATTGGGCGGCAGATTGTAGGTTCGTGCTGGCTGGTTATCAAAAGCACTCATGTCTTCATTGATAGGCGCAAAGTAGCTGTCATCCAGAACCAGGTCACCTTCGATACGACGAACACCTTTTCGACGAAGTTCACGCAGAAACTTCCAGAAATCCTCAAGCAGCATCAACGGGTCGCCAAATCCCTTGACCCCAAGATCACCACGCAGAACCCCGTCTTGCAATTCCCCTTCGAGATACACTTCAGTGCGCCAGACAAATGCTGGCGTCAGCGTTTCAAGCGCCGTATAGGTCGTTAAAATTTTTGCAGTGGATGCCGGATTTCTAGCGACTTTTGAGTTGAGCGACACTAGTGGTTGTGCAGCACCTAGTTGCTGGATAACCAGACTGACCGAAGATCTTGGAATATCTGCATAATTCAGGGAGGCGAGAACGCGAACCGGGATAGCATCCCCTTCGTTTGCACTCTGCGCATGCAACAAACTACCACAGACAAAAAATCCAATAGCTACAATAAACCTGCTAAACCGCAACTGCCCTACCCCATTTAAAAACAGCGTTACCCTAACCCCAGCTCTTGCAACGAGCAAGATATATGATGCTACAGTTCTATCCCTGCAGACTATATTCTAAAAATTAATATTCGGGGAAAATGCTATGAACCCAAACACACCAAATTACGCCGGCTTCTGGATTCGGTTTCTGGCGTTTATTATCAACAGCCTGCTTATCTCCGCACTGGTTGTCCCCATACTCTTTCTCTTCTTTGAGCCAGAACAGCTTAACCGGAACGAGCTTGCCGGCTCCCCGGTTTATTTTTTCCTTAACTATATTCTGCCCGCAATCGCATTTATCGCCTTTTGGATCTTCAAATCATCCGAGCCGGGAAAAATGGTTTTTGGCCTCAAGATCATTGATGAAAAGACCGGGGGCAAACCCAGTAAAGGGCAAATGATTGGCCGGTATTTTGGCTACTATGTATCAGGGCTGATACTGGCGCTTGGCTTTATCTGGATCGCCTTCGACAAGCGCAAACAAGGCTGGCATGAAAAGCTTGCCGGCACATTGGTTATCCGTGAGGGTGATGATCAAGAAGATAGTTCTCAAGGGCTGTAGACGCGCGAAAACTCACTGCTATAATGCGCGCCCTTGATGCCAGAGTGGTGAAATTGGTAGCA
>JAURLY010000045.1 GCA_030830945.1 Gammaproteobacteria bacterium
CAATTGATCAGATGAATCAACAGGAAAAGGTCATAGGGGCAATGAATACGCTGATGGTCATTATGATTCTTCCAGAATCACAAATTGATGAGGTTCTCTCCTCCGTGGCTTCAAACTTTAGTCATACACAAATTTCTTACTGGGTTGAACCAGTTCTTGATTATGCGAGATTGCAATGAGTGCGTTGAGACTAATTTTTGCGTTAATTATTCTGACACTATTCAGTAGCAGGTTGTTTGCGCAATCAAATAATCTCTTTCAGCTAATGGAAAGTGCAGTTCTCAATGTGCCAGCTGTCCAGTCAGCAAAAATAGACATTGAGCGAGCACGGGAGACTTCCAAAAAACTGCAAGCAGGTCCTTATGAGTTCGAGGTCTTCATGTCTGGCGGCAGGAGAGAGATTAACGATGCGGTGGTCACTGCAAATGAATTTACAGAGTGGGAGGCCGGGGTCTCTCGAAAAATTCGGCTGCCCGGAAAGAGAAGCATTGATCAGGAATTGGCTGAGCTTGAAGTAGAGTTTGCACAAATAAAATATGAGAAAGCGCTGAACGATGAGCTTATGGCCTTTATAGCGCGGTGGAATGCCTGGTCACACCTGGCTATGTTATCCGATGTGCTGGATGAGCAGTTAGCTGATGCCCGGAAACTGGCCGAATCGGAACAACAAAAAGTAGATAATGGAGCGGGCCGGCAGGTTCATGCCGATCAACTAATGCTTGAAGCCGAGCTTGTCTATATGCAGACAGAACAGAATAGATTGGCAACCATAAATGCCAGATCAAACCTTGAGTCGGCTTATCCCAATGTGGCTTTCCCAATTGAACCAATGAGTTTTGATTTTGCTTCCATAAGCGAATTGATTTCAGATGAGCAGGTTTTGCAACCAGAGCAGCGTTTGGCTGAAATCGCCAGCAAACAGGCCCAGTATGCAGCGAGGCGTGCTCGTCAAAACCGGATTCCAGATCCAACTTTGCAGTTGTCATATTTGGAAGAGCTGGATGGACTTGAAAACTCAGTGGTGGCGAGTATTTCTATTCCCATCGGAGGCACAGCCAGATCCTCGGCCTATCGTGAAGCTGATGCCTACTCACGCATGAGAGTTCTGGATCTGGAGCGCGCACAGAGGGAAGTGAACCAAAATTTTAACAGTTCCAGACAGGGGTATCTGTTTGCTATCGAGAATATGGATAGGGCCAAGGATTCGCTGGAAATGTCCAGGGAGGTTCTCAGCCGAATTTCACAAGGGTATGACACAGGCAGCCTTACTCTGGCTGAGTTGGTCGCAGCGAGACGCTCCCATAGAGAGACTGAACGCTATATTATAGAACAAACATCAAAAGCTGAACTGGCAGCTTTGAAGTTTTGGGTTCTTGCCACTGACTTGGCTATTGTTGAATAGATAGCTTTATCTATCGGATTAGGAGCAGAGATCAGAAAATTCTGATAATCAACGCCCCGCGAAAAACCCGGGAGATAACCGCACAAATTGTGCGGCATGGAATAAGTCCAATCGGGATGCCCAAAAGGTTTAGAATTGCACTAAATCTAAATATGCCAGACACATGTCCATTGATTCACGCGATCAGGTGCTAGCGATTCTGGGTTCTGTGCCCGAGGGGACAGTTGTGAGCTATGGGCAGGTAGCCGAAATGGCCGGGTTGGGACGGGGGCGCGACAAGTTGGCAGAATATTAAAGACGTTGCCTGAGGGTACACAAATACCCTGGCATCGAGTGGTAAATGCCTCGGGCTATATTTCTGTTTCAGAGCCGGGTAAAACCCGCCAGATCAGACAGCTCGGCCAGGAAAATATTCCTGTGATTGGGGGGCGGGTTGATATGAAAAAATATCGTTGGGATCCCTCTGAAAATAGTTAACCTTGTGAGAAATAGATGAGTTTTAAGATTCGTGTCAGTTTTGAAGAAGAGTCGATAGAGTTTGACTGCGCGCCTTCAGACACAATTCTGGAGGCCGCCCGCCGCCAAGACATACTTATGGCAAGCTATTGTGAGCAGGGGGGCTGTGGTGCCTGCACCGCATTAATGAAAAAAGGCGCTGTTTCCTATGTGCGTTCGGTCAGGGGAATTACGGAGCAGCCAGAACCGGGCGATTTGATCCGGCCATGTTCGGCAATGCCTTTGGAGGATCTGGATCTTTCACCCCTTTCGCGCTGGAAACTGTATTCCCAATAGCTTCAGTCATGGCTTGTTTACTCCGATAAAGCATTTCATACTTCGCGGCCAATTTTTTTAGTGAGTTAATCATGCAAGTAGGAAAAGGAAAAGTCGTCAGCTTTCACTACCGTTTGAAAGACGCCAACGATAATTTACTGGAAGAGTCACATGGCGGTGAGCCAACAGCCTACCTACATGGAAATCAAAATATCCTGCCTGCGATGGAAGCAGAACTGGAAGGCAAGCAAGCAGGTGATTCCCTGCAAATCAGTCTCACTCCTGACCAGGCTTACGGTGAATACAATCCGGAAGCAGTGCAGCGTGTTCCGCTAAAGCGAATCCTCGGTAAGGAAAACAAGAACGTCAAATTACAGGTGGGGCAAATCCTGTCGGTTGATACAGATAAAGGGCCGAGGCAGGTAAGAGTGGTTAAGGTGGGGAAATTTAACGTGGATCTGGATACCAATCATCCACTAGCAGGGGTCAACCTTAATTTCAACGTAGAAATTGTGGAAGTACGCGACGCCACAGAGGAAGAGGTTTCCCATGGTCATGCTCATGGTCCCGGTGGTCATCATCATTAGTCTGGGTAGATTCCACACCCGCTGGTAATTTTTCATCAAGAGCGCTCGCCAATTCCGCGCGAGCGTTTTCCCCCGCTTCCAGAGCCTGCTCCATTCGGTGCAGGTCAAAAAAATCAATGCCTGAGGTGTCCGGTCGAATCAGTACATCCGGCTTTTCCATTTCCAGGCGTTTTTCCAGAGCCGCCATTTGCATGATATCCAGAGAGCCGACCGCAATTTCCAGAGCGCTTGGGAGAGGAGAGTTCCCTTGTTCTGGCAAGCTGGTAACATCAAAAGCAATACAAAAATCCATTCCCTCTGCGGCTAATTCATAACCCAGGTTATTTACTAGCCC
>JAURLY010000046.1 GCA_030830945.1 Gammaproteobacteria bacterium
TGCAACTGGGCCAGACCAAATTTGTCGGCTCGATCAATAACGATCGTGTTGGCATTGGGTATATCGATACCGGTCTCGATAATGGTCGAACAGATCAGTACATCAAATCGATGATGATAAAAATCGGAAATAATGGATTCCAAATCGCGCTCTCGCATCTGGCCGTGGGCTACGCCAATGCGACATTCTGGCATTAGCTCGCGTAGTTCTTCGGCCGCGCGTTCGATAGAGCGAACTTCGTTATGAAGGTAATAAATTTGGCCGCCCCGGAGCATTTCTCGCTGGATGGCCTCGCGAACAATCGCTTTTTCGTAGTTGCGAACAAAGGTTTTTACCGCGAGTCGCTTGGCAGGAGGGGTGGCAATAATCGACAGGTCACGAACGGAAGCCATGGCCATATTCAGTGTTCTGGGTATTGGCGTTGCCGTAAGTGTAAGAATATCGACTTCTGCCTTCAGGTTTTTTAGTTTTTCTTTTTGCCGCACACCAAAACGATGCTCCTCATCGACAATTAATAAGCCCAGTTTTTCGGTTTTCACGGAATCGTTCAGCAGTTTGTGTGTGCCGATGAGAATGTCGACACCACCCTTGCTAAAATCGTTGAGGATTTTTTCCTGGTCTTTACTGCTTTTGAGGCGCGATACCGCATCAATGCGAACTGGCCAGTTGGCAAAACGGTCGCGAAAACTGTCGTAGTGTTGTCGGGCAAGCAGCGTGGTTGGGACCAGCATCAGCACTTGCTTGCCGGAACTGGCAGCGATGTAAGCGGCGCGCATGGCTATCTCGGTTTTACCAAAGCCGACATCACCACAAACCAGCCTGTCCATAGCTCTTTCAGCCGCCATGTCGGCTTCTACCGCGGCCATCGTAGTTTGCTGGTCTTCGGTTTCCTCGAAAGGAAATTCGTCGCAAAATCGTTGATAGTCACTCTCGCTAAACTGGAAGCTATGACCGGGCTTTGCCATGCGCCGGGCATAGATATCCAACAGTTCTGCAGCAGTATCCCGGATTTGCTCCCGCGCTTTACGTTTTGCCTTTTCCCATTGGTCACTACCCAGACGGTTTAGCGGTGCAGAATCTACATCTGCACCGGTGTATCGGGAAATAAGGTTCAGTGATGTGACCGGTACGTAAAGCTTGTTGTTCTCCGCGTATTCCAAAAAAAGAAATTCGTTGGTTTGACCGTTCACTTTGAGGGTTTCCAGCCCCTGATAACGGCCTACGCCATGCTCGATATGTACCACTGGCGCACCAATTCTCAGTTCGGTTAGATTGCGAATAATCTGGTCGGAATCGGCCCAGCTTTGTTGCTGGGTGCGGTTAGCCCTTGGCTGACGAACTTTCTCGCTGAGCAGTTCGGTTTCAGTAATGATTGCGAGATTGCCGGAAAAGGTATCAAAGCCTTGTTCCAGTTTGGCAATGCTTACCCCAAGTTTTTCGCCTGAGTTTAGGAATTCATCCCAGCTTTGGAAGTAAGGTGCACTGATGCCGTCGCGATCGAGTAGCTCTTTAAGCACTTCGCGTCGCCCAGCAGATTCAGCAATTAACAGGCAGTGTTGAATATCCTTGATATGAGCCTGAAGGTCTTCACTGGGCGTTTCAGCCTGATGCTTTAGGGAAATATTAGGTAGTTGTCTAAACAGCGCCTCCTCTGATTTCCCCCATTCAACCCGGCAGTGGTTTTTGATTTCGCCAAGTACCTCTGCCGCGGGAATATAAACATCGACGGGTTTTAGCAGCGGACGATCAAGATTTCCTGAAAACTGCTCGTGCCTTGAGCTGATTTCCAGCCAATGCTGCTCGGCACTCCTGGCTGTCTCGGGTGCACTGACGATGACCAGGTCATCAGGCAAATAATCAAATAGGCTCGCCATTTCTTCATGAAACAAGGGCAAATAGCTTTCGACTCCCTGCGGAGAGAACCCTTTACTTACCGTTTGATAAACCTGGGATTGATTCGGGTTGCCTTCGAAGTGTGTGTGCCAGTTGTTTTTAAAACGATTGATGTCTTCACGGGTTAGACCAAATTCCCGTCCGGGAAGAATCTCCACGCCTTCAATTTTTTCAATGGTCAGTTGCGTGTCTGGATCAAAGCGTCGAATTGTTTCCACTTCATTATCAAACAGGTCAATCCGCAGGGGCAGGTCCTGGCCCATGGGAAATACGTCCATCAGTGATCCGCGGATGGCGAACTGACCGTGCTCAGTTACGGTTTCGGCATAGCGATAACCGGCGTCCGTTAACTGCTTTCGTTTGGCTTCAAGATCGAATTGATCGCCAATTTTCAGGGAGAGACTGCCTCCTACAACGAACCTCAATGGCGGCAGACGCTGCATCAAAGTGCTTATCGCCACGATACAAATAAAAGGTTTGTCTTTTTTGGTGTGAACCCCCAATCGAAATAAGGTTTTTAGCCGATCCGAAATCAGGTCCTCGCCTGGGGAGAAAAAGTCGTAAGCCAGTGTTTCATAATCCGGGAAAGAAACAATTTCTCGTCGGTTTCCAGCAAAAAACTGGAAGGCCACACTTAATTCCTGGGCCATATGGGCACTGGAAGCGACGACCAGGATCGATCTCTCAGGTAAATTTTGGGCAATCGACAGCGCCATCGCGGAGGCATTGCCCGTTGGCCAAAAGCAGGATTGCTGGTTATTTTCTGGGCGAGGCAGCTTTGGGAGTGATATCACCTGAGCGTTTTCCGGACCTGGTTCAAATAAAAGAGGCGCTATTGTAGTGATTGAGAACCGTTGGGCAAGCAAACTGCGATTCACGTCCGCATTAGGATCGAGGTGTTTGCTAGGCTAGAATGCTGGCGATAAATTTCACGTGCCCACTTATGAGCCTAGTTCGAAAACCGCTCATTGCACCTCTGGTGCTGCCATCGGTGCTTTTGGCGCTGGCGGTGTCTATTGTGCCCGTGATTTCGGAAACTACGCCTGATCGCATTCTTGTTCTCAAGCAGCTTCCATACTATCTATTACTATTGGTGACAGTATTGTCACTGGTTTTGAATCGAACTCGTGAAGCTGGCTCAGCATTACTCCTGATAATAGTCTATTACTGCATCCAATCTGAGTTGCAGACACCTTTGTCCCAACCTCGACCGGGCTCTTTTTATTTTTTACTAAGTTTGTTTGTGCCCTTTGGGTTGATCTTGCTTGCTGTTCTGCCGGAGAAGAGAACCACGGAACTATGGGGAATAGGGGTTGCGCTCATAGCGCCTGTGCTTTTGGCGGCTAGCATCCTGATTTTAAAACTATGGCCTGAGCTACATCAGGTTTGGTTGCCTCGTTCTGATGCGCCCACAATTTTGTCAGCGGAAGGTTTCTACTCGTTTGTCGGGGCAACGCTGTTTTGCCTGCTTATGTTCTTTGTGAAAAGAGAGTCTACTCGCGCGGGCGTATTTTTCGTGGGCATTTTTAGTTTCGCTACTCTCAATTGGCTTCAGGTTCCCATGATTTCCACGGTGATGATGTTGGGGGCGGGGATCAGCTTGTTTGCTGGTGCCATTGTTTCCATGTTATCCATGCTTTATAGCGATGAGCTTACTGGACTATTAAATCGCAAGGCACTCAATCGGGAAATGGAAGTGCTTAAGCCAGGCGATATATTGGTAATGGCCGATATCGATAAATTTAAAGTACTTAATGATACCCATGGTCACGATACCGGGGATGAGGTTCTGAAACTTGTCGCAGCGCTTTTGTCTCAAGTAGGAGAGAGGGGAAAGGTATATCGATATGGTGGGGAAGAGTTCAGCTTTGTTTTTCGCAATCGAGATACGGACAGAGTATTGGAAACCTTGCAAGGAGTTAGGAAAAAAATAGCGTCTTACCACATTGCTATACGCAACCGAAGCCAGCGGCCAAAAAATCATAAGTCGGGTGCCTCATACCGAAAAAATACTCAGTCGAGTAAGACAATTCGCACCACTGTCAGTATGGGCGTTGTGATGTTAAAAGATGACGAAAGCCCAAGTGAAGCTCTCAAGCGGGCAGATGCCCAGCTTTATCGGGCCAAGGAATCTGGGAGAAATTGCATCTGTAGTAGTTTTCGGTAGCTTTTCCCATGATATTCATAATAATTTCTGTAACCTTGCTACAAAAGTAACTTAGTTACTTACATTCATTACTTTTGATGTTATTTTTCAAAAAAACATAAAAAAAACAATAAGTTATATATATTTATAGGTTGGTGTTGAGTTCTGGGCACTCTATAATTCGCGCGCAATTTAAGATCAAACCTGCTACTTGGAGTAATACGTGAACGACCAGCAAAATCGTCCCATTCCCCATGACTTCTTCAGCGACTGGAAAGAGCGAGAAGAATTGGCTGAAAACATGATCCCGATCATCGGTCGGTTATATCGCAAGCACAATGTAGCCTGCTACATCTATGGACGCTCCCTGGTTAATCGTTCTGTGATCGATATTATGAAAGCACATCGCGCGGCCAGACAGGTTGAACGCAGCGAGCTTTCAGAGTTTGAAACATGGCCGGTTGTACAAGAATTGGCGAAACTGAACCTCGCTCCCGCGCATATCGACATTGGTCGAATTACATCAAGCTACATGTCGGATAATCGTGGTTTGTCGATTGCGGACTATGTTCGTGCAGAGGTCGGTGATGCGGCAGATGCGCCAGCCAAACCCCTAGAACAGCCACAGGACGTCGTTCTCTATGGCTTTGGCCGTATCGGGCGCCTGGTCGCAAGACTTCTGGTCGAGAAGGCTGCGGGAGGTGATGTACTGCGACTGCGAGCTATTGTGGTTCGCCGCGGTACAGCGCCTAGTGATATTGTAAAAAGAGCCAGCTTGTTGCGTCGTGATTCCGTTCACGGATCTTTCAAAGGGACTATAAGAGTGCTTGAAGACAAGGAGCAGCTCGTTATAAACGGTAATGTCGTTCAATTTATTTACGCAAGCAATCCTGCTGAAATTGATTACACGCAATACGGTATTCAGGACGCGATTATTGTTGATAACACGGGTGTTTGGAGTGATGAAGAGGGGCTTTCGCAGCATCTGAAGTCTAGGGGTGTGAAAAAAGTTTTACTCACTGCCCCGGGCAAAGGAAACATAAAAAATATAGTGGTGGGTGTGAACCATGGGGATATGCAAGATGACGACAGGATTCTTTCTGCGGCCTCCTGTACCACCAATGCAATTGTGCCACCGCTTAAACTCCTAAATGACAATTTCCACATCATTCGTGGTCACGTCGAAACCGTACACGCCTACACAAATGACCAGAACCTGATTGATAATTACCACAAGGCAGATCGGCGAGGTCGCTCGGCGCCTATGAATATGGTGCTGACCTCTACTGGTGCCGCCAAGGCAGTAGCCAAGGCTCTGCCTGAGCTGGATGGAAAACTGACAGGTAATGCCATTCGGGTGCCAACGCCAGATGTATCCATGGCTATTCTAAACCTGACACTTGAGAAAGAGCTGACTGCAGAAGAGTTAAATGATTTTGTTCGTGATGCATCCCTGCATTCTGAGGTGCATCGACAAGTAGATTTCACGGATTCACCTGAAGTGGTTTCCAGCGATATTGTTGGCTCCCGTTCTGCTTGTGTTTTTGACGCCCAGGCCACTATCTGCAATGGCAACAGTGTGGTGGTTTATCTTTGGTATGACAATGAATTTGGTTACAGCTGCCAGGTATATCGTGTGCTGGAAAAAATGGCAGGTGTGGTATACCCGGTATATCCGCTGGGTACACCTTAGATAATATTTATCAGGCCTCATAAATACTATTTCCCAGAAGACCGGCCACAATTGTGGGTCGGTCTTTTTTGATGTGTTATCAATTACTTGAATCGCCTTGTAACTGGCATTTAGGCAAGTCGATCCCTATAATGGCCGGCTGATTTCGGCAGGCATTTTGTTGCCCGAAATCCCAAAATTTATTCAACTTTGCCATCGATGTGAAGAAAGCCATCAGTTGATGCATGTTTAGGCGGCAGCGTTGAGTGCGAGCGTCAGGAATTACTCTCGCATATTCCAGTTTCTCAATAATCGGTTGTAGGCCCAAGTCTATGATTACTATAAAAAAGGGACTCGATGTTCCTATATCTGGTGTGCCGGCACAGCAGATATCCACCGGGAAAACCGTGAAAACGGTTGCCGTTATAGGTCCCGACTATATCGGCATGAAGCCCACAATGGCCGTTCGGGAAGGGGATAAAGTTGCCCTGGGTCAAAAACTTTTTGAAGACAAAAAGACGCCTGGCGTTATTTATACGGCACCTGCCGCTGGTACGGTTGTTGCGGTTAATCGCGGTGACAAGCGTGTGCTCCAGTCAGTAGTGATTGAGATTGATGATCATGGAGAGCAAAACACATTTGCCAGCTACTCCTTGGGCGAACTCAGTTCTCTCAATCGTGACCAAGTGGTCCAACAGTTGGTTGAATCCGGCCAATGGGTTGCTTTTCGAACACGTCCATTTAGCAAGGTTCCTGCTGTCGACAGTGCGCCAGAGGCAATCTTTGTTACTGCCATAGACACTAATCCACTAGCTGTCGATCCAACAATTGTGATCAGCGAGTACAGTTCGGATTTTCAGGCAGGTGTGGAAGTGCTGACTACGCTTACTGAGGGGAAGGTTTTTGTCTGTACATGTGAAACAGACTTTTCAGTGCCAAGTCATGATCGTATCCAAGTGGAAAAATTTTCTGGTATGCATCCCGCGGGTAATGCAGGCACGCATATTCATTACTTGCGTCCGGCATCTTTAGAAAAAATGGTCTGGACACTGGGCTATCAGGATGTCATTGCCATAGGTAAATTATTCACAACAGGGAAAATCTGGAGCGAGCGAGTGGTTTCCCTCGGCGGCCCCAAGGTTTCCAACCCAAAAGTTGTGAAGACTCGACTGGGCGCAAACCTGGACGAATTAACCGAAGGCGAGCTGGAAGCGGGCGATAATCGTGTTATCAGTGGATCTATACTCAATGGCCGTAAGGCAGATGGTGCCCTGGCTTTTTTAGGACGCTATCATTTGCAAGTATCGGTTCTGGAAGAAGGAACCGAACGCCCCATGCTGCACTACTGTGTACTGGGTAAAAAACGATTTTCTGCAATGCCTATTTATATCTCTAATCTGTTGGGTAAGAAATCCTGGGATTTCACCACCACTACAAATGGTAGTGAGCGGGCTATGGTTCCTGTGGGCGCGTATGAAAAAGTGATGCCACTGGATATTCTTCCTACCCAATTACTGCGATCGCTTATTGTCGGCGACACAGCAACAGCTCAACAGCTTGGTGCGCTTGAACTCGATGAGGAAGATCTGGCCCTCTGTACATTTGTTTGTCCTGGCAAATATGAATACGGACCTATTCTCCGAGACAACCTTGACCGAATTGAGAGAGAGGGCTAGTAATGAGTTTGCGTAAAATTCTTGATGATATGGCGCCTCTCTTTGAAAAAGGCGGCAAACACGAAAAATGGTATGCGCTCTATGAAGCCGTAGATACCATTTTCTATATGCCCAGCAAACAGGCTACGGCGGCATCTCATGTGCGTGATGGCATCGACCTGAAACGGATCATGATTACCGTTTGGGCTTGTACTTTCCCCGCGATGTTTTTTGGTATGTGGAACCTTGGGTTTCAGGCCAACACATTTATCGCCGCAACCCCGGGAGTGGATGGCAGCGGTACCTGGCACGAGATTTTTATCAGCCTGTTAGCGGGACATGATCCGGGTAGTCTCTGGGATAACTTCTGGTACGGCGCGGTTTACTTTATTCCCATTTATGCAGTGACATTTATCGTCGGTGGTTTCTGGGAAGTATTGTTTGCGATGGTTAGAGGTCATGAAGTCAATGAAGGTTTCTTTGTGACATCAGTACTGTTTGCTCTTTCATGCCCGCCAAATGTTCCACTTTGGATGGTTGCCTTGGGTATCAGCTTCGGTATTGTGATTGGTAAAGAAGTTTTTGGTGGTACTGGTAAAAACTTCCTTAACCCCGCATTGTCAGGACGTGCATTTCTCTACTTTGCCTATCCTGCAAGTATGAGTGGCGATGCCATCTGGACAGCGGTTGACGGCTTTACTGGTGCAACAATGCTTAGCGTAGCAGCACAACAGGGTATGGCTGCGGTCGAAGCACAAATGACCTGGTGGGATGGTTTTTTTGGCGTTATGCAGGGCTCGGTTGGCGAGACTTCCACTCTAATGATACTTCTCGGCGGTTTGGCACTTATGGTGATGGGTATTGCCAGCTGGCGCATTATTGCCGGCACTTTTATCGGTATGGTTGTTACTGCGACATTGTTTAATTGGATTGGAAGTGATTCCAACTACATGTTTGAAATGTCCTGGCAATGGCATCTGGTTTTAGGTGGCTTCGCTTTCGGTATGATCTTCATGGCAACTGATCCCGTATCCGCCAGCATGACTCATGCAGGAAGATGGTGGTTTGGAGGCCTAATTGGCTTTATGTGTGTGCTGATTCGTGTGGCCAATCCGGCCTTCCCTGAAGGTATGATGCTTGCCATTTTGTTTGCCAACCTTTTTGCGCCGCTAATTGACTACTTTGTGGTTGAGGCCAACATCAAGAGGAGACTGGCTCGTGGCTAAATTTAAGAAAGATTCGGTTGTTGGCACTATTTTGGTCGCGTTCAGTGTCTGTTTGGTGTGTGCCATTGTGGTATCGACGGCTGCAGTCGTATTAAAACCTGCGCAGGAAGCAAATATCGAGCGCGATCGGCAGACGAATATTCTGGCGGCAGCAGGGCTGTTACAGGAAGGTGTGTCAGTCGAAGAGCAGTTTGAGTCGGTTCAGACTCGTGTCGTGGATTTGCGTACGGGGACTTTCAGCGATGATGTGGATCCTGATACCTATGACAATCTTCGGGCGGCCAAATCGACCGGCGAGCTTTCATCCAGTTTTGAAGAGCTCGGCACAGACGATATTGCCCAGATAGGTCGTCGGGAAAACTATTCGGTCGTTTATCTCATCTATGACGATAACGACAATCTAGATAAGGTGATTCTGCCGGTCCGTGGTTATGGCCTCTGGTCGACCATGCAAGGGTTTCTCGCTCTCGAGGAAGATATGACGACAGTTGCCGGTATTGGCTTCTTTGCCCATGGTGAAACGCCAGGACTTGGCGGTGAAATCGACAACCCCAACTGGAAACAGAAATGGGAAGGGAAACAGGTCTTTGAGTCTGGCGAGCTGTCTACCTTGTCTTTGAATGTCATTAAAGGATCTGTCGGACCCGATACTCCCGATGCGGAGCACAAGGTTGATGGTTTGGCGGGTGCCACTTTGACCTCTAAAGGCGTTGATAATCTGGTTAACTTTTGGCTTGGGGAATATGGCTTTCAAGAGTTCCTCAATAACCTCAAAGCGGGGAGGGCCTAACAATGGCAGTACTATCCAAGGCAGTTAAGGAAACGCTGCTGACACCAATTTTCAAGAACAACCCGATCGCGCTACAGATTCTGGGTATATGTTCAGCGCTGGCGGTGACATCCAACTTGCAGGTCACTCTGGTAATGTGTGTGGCGCTGACAACGGTCACTGCTTTCTCCAATCTGTTTATTTCGATGATCCGTCACCTGATACCTGGCAGCATTCGCATTATTGTACAAATGACTATTATTGCGTCACTGGTAATTTGTGTTGACCAAATCCTCAAAGCTGTAGCGTATGACATCAGCAAACAGCTCTCGGTATTTGTTGGGTTGATTATTACCAACTGTATTGTTATGGGTCGTGCCGAAGCTTTTGCCATGAAAAATCCTCCACGAATGAGTTTCCTCGACGGTGTTGGTAACGGTCTGGGTTATTCCATTCTATTGATTGCTGTGGCTGTGGTTCGTGAGCTCTTTGGTTCGGGAACGCTCATGGGCGTTCAGGTTATGCCAGACTTTTATGTTAACAATGGTCTGCTTTTATTGCCGCCCAGCGCCTTCTTCCTGATTGGTCTGTATATCTGGGCGCTGCGTGAGTGGAAGCCGGAGCAAAAAGAGGAGCCCGAGTTCAAAATTTGCCCCAATACCAAATTTAGCGCGCACTCCCATGGCGCAGAAGGAGGAGCCCACTAATGGAATATTATTTGGGACTCTTCATACGTTCGATTTTTATCGAAAACATGGCGTTGGCGTTCTTCTTGGGTATGTGTACCTTTCTTGCTATCTCGAAAAAGATCAGCGCAGCCATTGGTCTGGGAATCGCCGTTATTGTGGTGATCGGTATCACGGTTCCGGTCAATAATCTGATCCTCAAACTGTTGCTGGACGAAGGCGCTCTTACCTGGATTAGTTCAAGTTTTGGCGAAATTGATCTGCGATTCCTGGGCTTGCTGAGCTACATCGGTGTGATTGCCGCCATGGTGCAAATACTTGAAATGTTTTTGGATAAATTTGTGCCGGTTTTGTACAACGCGCTGGGCGTATTCTTGCCTTTGATTACCGTAAATTGCGCTATTTTGGGTGCATCACTGTTCATGGTTGAGCGCGATTACAATTTTGCCGAAAGTGCCGTTTTTGGTGTCGGCGCGGGTGTTGGCTGGGCATTGGCGATCATTGCACTAGCCGGTATTCGGGAAAAACTGAAATACAGCGATATTCCCCAAGGGCTGCAAGGCCTGGGGATTGTGTTTATCACTGTTGGCTTGATGTCGCTGGGCTTTATGTCCTTCGGCGGTATCGATATTTAAGGCTGGGAGAGAATTAGCTCTATGGAACTTTTTACTGTGACGATTATCTCCGGCGTTGCCATGTTCACGGTTATCGTATTACTTCTGGTTGCCATTATTTTGCTGGCTCGTAAACAGTTGGTTTCTTCTGGCCATGTCAGGATCAATGTCAACGGCGAAAAAGAAATTACGGTTCCTGCAGGCGGGAAATTACTGGGAACCCTGGCGGACGCCGAATTATTTCTGGCATCTGCTTGTGGCGGTGGCGGTACCTGCGCCCAATGTAAATGCATCGTTAAATCAGGTGGAGGCGGAATTCTGCCTACCGAAGAATCACACTTCACTCCTCGTGAAATTGCTGAAGGCTGGCGTCTATCCTGTCAGACACCAGTTAAGCAGGACATGGAAGTGGAAGTTGAAGATGAGGTCTTTGGTGTTAAGGAGTGGGTATGTGAAGTTGTTTCAAATCCAAATGTAGCAACCTTCATTAAAGAGCTTACCTTGAAGCTTCCAGAGGGCGAAAATGTTGATTTTCGAGCTGGGGGTTATGTTCAGCTGGAGCGACCGGCAGGTACGGTAAAGTTTAAAGATTTTGATATCGAAGAAGAATTTCGAGTAGATTGGGAGCAGTTTGGCTTCTTTGACCTTGAATCTACCTGCGATGAGCCGATAATCCGTGCTTACTCAATGGCGAATTACCCAGATGAACGCGGCATCGTCAAATTTAACATTCGTATTGCCACTCCGCCCCCCAGAACCGAAGGTTTACCACCAGGCTTAATGTCTTCTTATGTATTTGGTTTGAAGCCCGGAGACAAGGTAAAAGTGTTCGGTCCGTTTGGTGAATTTTTTGCCCAGGATACCGATGCTGAAATGGTATACATTGGTGGTGGTGCAGGCATGGCGCCCATGCGCTCACATATCTTTGATCAACTTCGCCGGCTTAATACCAATCGTAAAATTAGTTTTTGGTATGGAGCCCGTAGTCTGCGCGAATGTTTTTATTCGGAGGAGTATGACCAACTTGCCGAAGAGAACGATAATTTTGAATGGCACCTGGCTTTGTCTGATGCCTTACCAGAAGACAATTGGTCTGGGTATACCGGATTTATTCATAACGTTCTATATGAAAACTATCTTAAGGATCACCCTAATCCAGAAGATTGTGAATATTACATGTGTGGCCCACCCATGATGAATAAAGCAGTAATTGATATGCTGTTAAATCTTGGAGTCGAGAGAGAGAATATTTATCTCGATGACTTTGGCGGCTAACAAGTTTTTTTAACTGATTACAAAGGGGCCGATGGGCCCCTTTTTACGATTGATATGCAATTATTTCTGCTCGCACTTGCTGGATTGCTCATTATCACTGCCATTATGTCGGTAGGGGTTATCATGGGCCGTAAGCCTATTTCAGGTTCCTGTGGAGGAGTGGGTTCAGCGCTCGGAGAAGACGACTACGTATGCGATATTTGCGGCGGCGATGAGTCCAAATGCGAAGAGCAAAATTCTTCTGAAACCTCTTCAAAGAAATCAGCAAAGACAGACTTCTACAACGCAGACCCTTCATAGGAAAAGCGTTCCTTTATTATTGTTCGCTGTTTTCCCTTGTGGGGGAAAATTCGAAGACGATCACATTTACGAAAAATATCCCGCTTGAAATTCCATTAGCTATGGAATAGATGACAAGTCATACATAAACTCCGTGAAAAATCGAAAAGCGGGGTGGTAGAGCCGATTTATGGCGAAGCCAGTTTTATACCCTGTTAATTAGAAATAAAAAAATATTAGGCAAAAATAGGGTAAAAAAATGGCAGGGAACTCGCAGAATTTCTCGAGTGATGCTGCGCTCACGGCCGGACAGCGCCGGCTATACGAGCTTATAGATTCATCACTCTTAGAGTTTGGTTCACTGGAACCAAGTAAAAAAGCAATTGTGGCGCTTACCAAAGAGCTAAAAATAGGCAAAGAGCAGCTAAAAGAGATCGTTAATAAAGCCAGGGCTAATCATCCTCAAATCAATTCTGTGGCCAGGGTTCACAAGCTTATTAAAAATGCTAAGGCATCGGAAAAAGATCCAGATTTAACGATGTTTCGACGCTTGCAGCCAGCGGCAAAGAGTGCGGGCAAAGATGATATTTGGCTGGGACAACAGTTAGGTTACATGCCCAAGTTTCTGGAAGAAGCTAATCGAAAGAGAGGGAAGGAGTCCAAAGTAGCAATGATATTGGTGATATTACTGTTACTCGCGAGCACAGGAGGCTTTGGAAGAAATTCGGCGCTACAATCAGGGGGATGTCATTCTGGTTCAGGATGAAGATACCCGAGGCTATGTCTATCTTATTTTAACTGGGTACTGTGAAGTCGTTCATCATGATGGTAATCAGCCATTGGGCATTGCCAAATTACAAGCTGGGGACATTGTGGGTGAGATGGCAGTTATTACCGGGCGTGGTTTCCGCAACGCTAGTGTTGTTGCTGCTTCACCAGCTACTTTATGCCTTATCTCTGAAGACACATTCAAAGCGTTTATTGATGCAGAAAACTTTCGTGATAGCTTGATAACTCGATGGCAACTTAGGCCTTATATGAAATCACTTCCGCAGTTCTCTGACATCGAATCTACTTCCCTTGAATTGGCAGGGAGCATTGCCGATATAGTGCACCTGAAGGCAGCTGAATCTTTGGAGGCAGATAAAAAGAGCTGGTATATCGTTTCCAAGGGAGAAGGTAGGTTTGGGGGAATAAATTGCGGTGCCGGCATGGAATTTGGGTGGCGTCCCTTAGGTTTGGAAGTTCAGGGAATGTTAACGGCGAACACCTCTATGGATATCGTGAAATTCAGCAAAAAAGAATTTGATCAAATGCGATTAAGATTGCCTGCGATGAACTATTCGCTTCGTAAATACAGGGTCTCCCAAAATGACCCTGAAGTGAACTGGTTGTTGGGTGTCGTTAGTACCGAAGGGACTATTCAGTAGTCTATTTGTTTTTTGTGTTCTAGCTAGTCAACGAAAATGGATTAATCCGGCCAAGCCCCTGTCGATCTTTGCACTTTTCTATTAAGATGCGCGCCCGTTTTTAGACACCGGAAAAAGATTATCTTGGACACAATGGTAGTTGGCCAACGTTGGATAAATGAGGCGGAGCTCTCTCTCGGACTGGGAACACTGGTCGGGATGGACGAGCGCACCTTGCGCGTAGACTTCGGCGCAGCAGAGGAAGTTCGCACTTACGCACGCCAAAGTGCAGCACTGAGCCGCGCACGTTTTGAAATAGGCGATAAATTACGAAACCGGAATGGGTTGGAACTCACGGTAACTAATTTAGAAGAGACTGATGGGCTAATTGTTTATCAAGGGGAAGGCTCTCAAGGAGAAAAGCTTGAATTCCATGAGATGGAATTAAGCGATTACACTCAGCTTAATCGAGCAAATCAGCGATTATTTACCGGTCAGATAGACAAGCCAGCGTTGTTTCAATTGAGGCAGATGTCTCGTCTGCTGGTTGACGAGATAACACATTCCTCAACCAGGGGTTTGACCAGTGGTCGAGCAAGCCTAATCCCCCATCAACTTTATATTGCTAATGAAGTGGCACAACGATCTGCGCCACGGGTTCTGCTTGCAGACGAAGTTGGCCTTGGCAAGACCATTGAGGCAGGCTTGATTCTCAATTCTTGTCTTATCAATGGTAGTGTCCAGCGAGTACTGATATTGGTTCCAGACCATTTGGTCAACCAATGGCTGGTCGAGATGCTGAGACGCTTCAACCTGAGGTTTAGTGTATTTGATCAAAATCGACTGGATGCGGTGCCCAGTGAAGATCTGTTCATTGATGAGGATATCGGTTTTGAAATTCAGGAAGAAAACCCGTTTGAAACTGAGCAACTGGTGCTGTGCGGCCAATCATTATTTAAGAATCTGGAAGCAAGACAGAAGGTGATTGATGCCCATTGGGATCTATTAGTAGTGGATGAGGCACACCATCTGGAATGGACTCCCAAGCAGGCCAGTGAAGACTATTTACTTGTCGAGCAACTCGCCAGTCAAATTGAAAGTATTCTTCTGCTAACGGCTACGCCTGAACAGCTTGGTAAACAGGGCCACTTTGCGCGTTTGCGTCTGCTGGATCCCGCCAGGTTCTATGATTACAACGCTTATCTTGAGGAAGAGCAGGGTTATATTCATATTGCCGAGATTCTGGATTTACTTTTGTCTGATCTGAAAAGTTTGGATAAAAATGGTTGGCAACAAATTACTGAGGTGATGGACGGTCAGGATTTGCTCTCCGAATTAAACGAGTTGCGGACAGCTGTAGAAGGCGGTTCTGATTCCGTAGAAACATTACGAGCTTCATTGGTGTCCGATCTGCTCGATCGACATGGAACGGGGCGACTGTTATTCCGAAATACGCGTTCAGCAATCAAAGGATTCCCGGAACGTAAACTGGTCAAGCACGAATTGAACGCATCGCCAGAATATCTGCAAGAACTTCATTTGTCGGCAGAACACTGGAGCCAAATGTTGACCCCTGAAATAGTTGGTTTGGCTGACACCCAGTGGCAGGAACAGGATCCACGAGCAGAGTGGCTGATCCGTTTTCTCAAAGAACATCAAAGAGACAAAATCCTGGTTATAACTGCACGAGCTGAAACCGCTCTGGATTTAGCTGAGGCCCTAAGGGTGAAGACGGGTATCGTGGCTTCAGTGTTTCACGAAGGTATGAGTCTGCTCGAAAGGGATCGAGCCGCTGCTTACTTTGCTGATCCAGAGCACGGTGCGCCTTGTCTTATTTGTTCTGAAATCGGTAGTGAAGGGCGAAATTTCCAATTTGCTCACCAGATGGTTTTGTTTGATTTGCCTCGCAACACGGACCTTTTGGAGCAAAGGATTGGGCGTTTGGACCGCATTGGCCAGACTGAGACTATTAAAATTCATGTGCCTTATCTGGCAGAGACGGTTCAGGCTGAGTTACTTGGTTTTTATCATGATGCATTGGATGCTTTTGAGCATACAAGCAATGTGGCATTGAAAATAATGGCGAATCTGGGAAGCGAACTAGAGAAGCAGCTTTCTGCAGGAAAAGTTTCTGCCAAACTGATTCAGCAGGCCCAAAGCATGCGGCAAGAACTTGAGGATGAGCTGCATCGAGGCAGGGACCATTTACTCGAGCACAATTCCTGTCGAATGGATATTGCCAAAGAACTTGTAGGGCAATGCCAGAAGACGGATCAGAGCACAACATTACACCGGTTTATGAAATTATTTTGTGACTGTACAGGAGTGAGTTACGAGGAACAGACCAATGGTACGGTCATAATGCATCCGACCGAATCAATGTCTGCTGCGCTCGACGGTTTACCCGATGAGGGGCTAACACTTACCTATGATCGAGACTTCGCTCTAAGTAATGAAGATGTCCAGTTTTTTACCTGGGATCATCCAGTGGTCACGGCGGCGATGGATAGAGTGTTAAGTTCAGAGCTGGGCAACAGTAGTTTGGTGACGATCAAGGCCCCCGGAGTACGTCCAGGTACCCTCATGCTGGAAACCATCTTTGTACTTGAGCCTCCGCATAACAAGCACCTTCAGTCGAGCCGCTACTTACCAAGCTCAAGAATCCGATTATTGCTCGACCATACAGGAAAGCCACTGGGACAAATTAGCGAGGCAGTATTGAATGACAAGCAGCAAATAGTGAAGCGACATATTGCTAGCAAGATAACCAAATCAAAGCGAGATGAGCTTCAGCTTCTTATTGGGCAGGCTTCTGAGATGGCAGAAAAGTCGGCAGATAAATTGCGCGAATCTGCCAGTCTGGAAGCAAGCCAACAACTGTCGTATGAAATACAGCGATTGGAGGCACTTCAAGCAATAAACCCCAGCGTTAGGGATTCGGAGTTAGGTGCATTAAAAGACCGGAGAGATCAGATCTTGGCAAGCCTTGAGCAGACAGAGTTGGTACTGGATGCTATCCGGGTGGTGATCTTTACCTAAAAACTGACAAATGAATGGTTAGAACTGGTCGGAGTGAGAGGATTTGAACCTCCGGCCCCTGCCTCCCGAAGGCAGTGCTCTACCAGGCTGAGCTACACTCCGGTTCATAGGCCAATGGCAACCAGTGGTGGGCTTGCCAATTCTAATCGTTGTATTTTTTACGCTCTTCCGGGGGCAAA
>JAURLY010000047.1 GCA_030830945.1 Gammaproteobacteria bacterium
TGGAGGCATTAAGAGCCCTAACAGAAAGCTCTGGCTGCTGAACAAGAAATAGTGAGCACTTACTAATCTGTTAAGACCCCATTTTGGTAGTCTGTTATGGCCTGATTAATTTCATTGTATGTATTCATGACAAAGGGACCATGCTGAATAACGGGCTCTTTTAATGGCTTGCCACCAAACACGAGCAGCCTGCTACCTTCCGGTCCTGCTGCAAATTTCAACCGATCTCCCTCATCAGCCATAACACCCAAAGAAGGGGAAGCAACTCCAGATACTTCGCCGTCGTAAACATAAAACAGCAAACGAATATCCACAGGTACGGTTATTTCAATGTTGGAGTTGGCGGGCATTTCCAGATCCAGATAAATTGGTTGAGTGCTCAAACCCTGTATTGGACCACTAAGTCTTTCGCCTTCAATCTCAACGTTACCAGCTATAGACGTCACTTGGACTTGCTCTGAGCTGGTGTATTTCGGAGTATCGGTTTGACGTATATCCCGGTAAGCCGCTGCCTTCATTTTTTCCTTTGCCGGCAGGTTGAGCCAGATTTGGAAACCATGGAAAAGACCTTCTTCTTGTTCTGGCATCTCCGAATGCACAACCCCACGACCGGCCGTCATCCATTGCAACTCCCCAGGGCCGATCACGCCTTCATTACCCATATGATCACGATGCCTGACCAAGCCTTCCTTCATATAAGTGAGGGTCTCAAAACCGCGATGCGGATGTGGGGGGAAACCACCCATATAGTCTTTACTGTCGTCTGATCGCAATTCATCAACCAGTAAATATGGGTCAAGGTCTTCGTTGTACTGTCTTCCGGCAACCCGAAAGATTTTGACTCCATCACCATCCTGGGTTGGCATTGCCGGTATCCAGCGCTTGATTTTGCGAATTTGGGCCATTGGGAAATCTCCTGCCTGCTCTATGCAAGCTTACACAACTAAAAGCTGGTTGATTTGATCTTGCGTACGCTGAAGTATGTTTTCTGGATCGTTTTTTGACCCATCCGCGCGAATCAGATGTGTTTCTGTAATACCGATAAATTTCATGATGTGTTGCAGGTATCCGCTGGCAAAATCAATGTCGCTACCAATCGGGGTTCCTCCGGAAGCTACAACCAAATAAGCTTTTTTGGCATTTAACAGCCCTACCGGCCCACCCTCTGTGTACTGAAATGTTTTACCCGCTCGACAGACCTGATCAATCCAGGCTTTGAGCCTTGCTGGCACACCAAAATTATATATGGGCGATGCAATCATCACTTCATCTGCCCATTCAAGCTCAGCAATTAACTCATTTGATCGACGCAGCAGCGATTCTTGTTCAGCGGTCAGTTCCTCTGCGGGAGCAAACATCGCCCCTATTAAGGCATTATCAATAAGGGGAAGCTCTGTTGTTTCCAAGTCGCGCAAGCGCACTTCATAATCGTCGGACTCTCTTAACTTACGGACGAAAAAATCACTGGCCTCACGGGTAATTGAACCCTGTTTCCGACCGCTAGATTCAATAACTAATAGTTTTTTCTTGCTCATTTCAATAAACCAGATTCAATATATTTAACTTACTAATCATTGTATATATTGATTATTTTTGTATATATACCTATATTTTGCTTATTATATTCAAATAATTTGAATAATTATGGGCGCAAACAGCCTGACACTGGAATCATTGGAGATCATCGACGCCATTGTTCGTCGAGGAAGTTTCGCGGCGGCAGCGAAAGAACTAGGAAAGGTACCCTCTGCTCTCTCTTACACTATTGGCAAACTGGAAGAACGGCTGGAAATAACGCTGTTCAGCAGGCATGGCAGAAAATCAGTGCTTACCCCTGCTGGAAAAATGCTATTAACCGAAGGCAGGAAACTACTTTCCGCCAGATCACATCTGGAGCAGGAAGTCCGCCGAGTGGCAACTGGCTGGGAAACCCGAATTCGTATTGCCCTGGAGGCCATTCAAGACTGCACGCCCCTCTTACGTGCAATTAAGCAATTTACCGATGAGCATCCCGCTATCGAAGTACACCTAAATGAAGAAGTAATGGGCGGAACCTGGGAATCACTTTCACAAGATAGAGTTGATTTAATTGTCGGCGCCACCCATCCGATCCCTCAGTCCCAAGGCATTCGAACGGAACCCTATAAACGCAATCAGGCAGTGATTGCCGTTGCTGCCTCACACCCTCTTGGCCAGTTCTGGGGAAAAGTATCACGCGGAGAACTGTCCAAGCACCGACAAGTCATCATTCATGACAGCTCAATTATTGAAGTCCCACGTTCTTCAGAAATGTACAGCGAGAACCGGCGATTCTATGTAGGCAATATGGCTCAAAAGATTCAGGCACAGCGTCTGGGTATTGGTTTTGGTACTTTACCCTATGAGGCAATCAAGCCCTATCTGGCGTCTGGCGAGATGAAAATTCTTGAAGTGGAAGGTGCCAACAACGCCTTTGACTCATTAATCGCCTGGAAAGTGGCCAATCAGGGAAAGGGCCTGAAGCGCTTGCGAGAATTACTCCTGTCCCCTGAAGCCAGCGATCCGCAAGCGTCCTTTAGCTACTAGGCCGGACAATTTCTCCTTAATCACACCCGGAAGCACCAGCATGGTCGGTGTAAATAACAGGGTTAATATGGTCGAAAATGCCAGGCCATTAACAATGGTGGCCGCCATCGCTGACCAGAAAGACGCCACTGGGCCGCCAATGATGATACTGCGGTTAATCAAATCAATGCTGGTGCCATTTGCCAAAGGCATCAGCCCTATAACCGTTGTCAGCGTTGTTAGTACGACAGGGCGGAATCGACGCTTGGCCGAATCCAAAGCCAGATCGAAGTTACTCTTTTCCGGAAAACTTTCCCTTAGCCGGTTGAACGTATCTATAAGAACAATATTATTGTTTACAACAATGCCCGCCAAAGCCACCAGACCAACGCCCGTCAACAATATACTGAATGGCTGCTGTGTAAGCATATTACCCAGCATCACACCCGCAGTTGACATCACTACGGCCGAAATAATCAGTCCTGCCTGATAAAAGCTATTAAATTGGGCGACCAGAATAATCAACATCAGGAA
>JAURLY010000048.1 GCA_030830945.1 Gammaproteobacteria bacterium
ATACAACTCCTGAGCCGTATCCCAGGTCATAGCCGCGCCAAAGGTAGCTAGAAGCGATTGCAACTGAGCCGGAAACTTCAGCCTGTGCAGCTGCGCCAGCTGATACCAGTGCTGCAGCTACGAGTGTTTTCTTGATAGTGTGCATAGATTTTCTCCTGTGCGTTCTTTAAATCTTATTACGAGATCAAAACCTCGCATTAAAAAAATGCACAGCGCGTGCCAATTGAATATTTTTTATATTTATTTCAATAGGTTATCTATTTTTATACGATTTACTGACTGCATATTGATGTAGTGCACCATGTGCCGCACTAAAAATATTGCACCATATTGGTGCTTGCACCAATTTAATACGCCAAATTGCGCTTCTTGCCGGCTTGCGTAAAATAGCTGCACTCACCCATCGAGGATGCACTGGCTCCGCCATCAATGGATCTATGCCAACAAACACAATTAACAATCAAATACTGGACGCACTTGAACAAGGCAGTCAGATTATTTCGTCCCTTGGAAGTGAAGCCAGGCAACAATTTCAGGCGATTATGGAAGATCAGCTAAACCAGATGGATGTGGTTAGCCGCAGCGAATTTGATGCGCTTAAAAACGCTCTCAATAGAGCTAATCAACGAATAGAAGAACTGGAATCTCAACTAGGAAGCAGCTCCAGCTAATCGTCTATCTCGCCTTAAAGTTTGATCCCATGGAGGGGAGTCATGCCACTAGCTACCGTACAAAGTTACGCACTATTGGGCGTTAAAGCTCAGCCGATACAGATAGAAGTCCACATTGCCAATGGTCTTCCAGGCCTCACCATTGTTGGCCTTCCAGAAGCTTCGGTCAGGGAAAGCAAGGAGCGGGTCAGAAGCGCAATCACAAACAGCGGATTTGACTACCCTGCCAGAAGAGTCACGGTCAACCTTGCCCCGGCAGATATCCCTAAATTTGGCTCAGGTTACGATCTCGCCATAGCAATAGGCATTCTTCAGGCCAGCGACCAATTAAAGGCATCCGATCTGGATACCCTTTGTTTTCTGGGCGAGCTTTCGCTATCAGGAGAATTACGGCCAGTTCCCGGGGTACTTCCAGTGGCTCTCCAGGCCACAGACGATAACCTCAACCTGATTGCGCCAAAAAATACACCCGAGGACTTTTCCATACTTGGGTCGACAAGAATTTTCTGCGCCAACAATCTTTGCCAGGTGGCAGAACATCTGACCGAAGGCACACCCCTACTCTCTCCCCCTTCTAATAATGTTAAGCAATCGGAAACTTCACACCTAAATCGACCCAACCTTTGTTTAAGTGAGGTACAGGGACAGCCCGAAGCCAAAAGAGCCCTGGAAATTGCCGCCGCGGGAAGGCATAGCCTGCTCATGCAGGGGCCTCCGGGAACAGGGAAAACCATGTTGGCGTCACGAATTCCCGGGATAATGCCCCAACTCGGTGCGAGAGATGCGGTAGATGTCGCCAGTATTTACTCCATCTCATCACTCTCTAACCCGAACCCACGTATTCCACCCTTTAGGTCACCGCACCACACCTGCTCGCAAGTTGCCCTGGTTGGCGGCGGGAGCAAGCCAGCGCCCGGTGAAATAAGCCTGGCTCACTGCGGCGTACTATTTTTGGATGAACTGCCCGAATTTCCTTCAAAAGTACTAGAGGTCTTACGTCAGCCCATGGAAAGTGGCGAGGTTTCAGTTTCGCGAGCAGCCTTTAAGGCCAGCTTCCCAGCCAAATTCCAGTTGGTGGCTGCTATGAACCCATGCCCTTGCGGTTATCTGGGAGAATCACGCTGCCGATGTACTCCCGACCGGATCGCCCAATACCAAGGTCGTATCTCCGGGCCACTTATGGATAGGATTGATATGCATATCCGATTACAAAGAGTTCGCCAGCAGATAAATATAAATGAGCAAAAGAAAACAACAACTAGTGCTGAAATTCAGAAGAAAATCAGTCGATGCAGGGATTTGCAGTTGCAAAGGCAAGGATGCTTTAACGCGGAGCTTTCCGGGGCCCAGATACAGGCCATACTAAATAATGCGCCCCACCTGGCAGAACTTGCGCAGAAAGCCATTGACCGGATGGACCTTTCAATGCGGGCAATTCATCGAATAACCAGGGTAGCCTGACCTTGAGGAACAGGATTTTGGTAAAGCGCATCTACTGGAATCGTTAAATTTTAGGCAGCAACTATTTTCTGATAATCCCAGAGGGGTCGAATCTGTGTAGATACTTGCCAATAACTAACGAAGAATAATCGTGCGGTTACCATCGATAATGATTCGCTGCTGGCAATGCCAGTGAACAGCTCTGGCCAGAACTATGGTTTCGATATTTTTACCTAGCCGAGCCAGCATTTCAGCACTATAGCTATGCTCTACTCTTTGAACATCCTGCTCAATGATCGGGCCTTCATCCAGGTCGCAAGTCACGTAATGGGCAGTAGCACCGGTGATTTTGACGCCCCGGCTCACTGCTTGGTGATATGGGCGTGCGCCTTTAAAGCTAGGTAAAAACGAGTGATGAATGTTAATTGCCCGACCTTCCAGTTTTTTGCACATATTGTCTGACAAAATCTGCATATATCTGGCCAGAACCAGCAAATCGACCCGCAGCTCATCCATAATGCCGAGCATCTTGTTTTCTTGCTGGGATTTGGTGTCTGCCGAGACCGGCAAATAAAAATAGGGTAAGCCGTACCACTCGACTTTGGCGCGAAAATCCTCATGGTTGGAGACAACACCGACAATTTCGCAGGGGAAATCTTCTTCTTTCCAGCGATAGAGCAAGTCGTTGAGGCAGTGACCAAACTTTGACACAGCCAAAAGCACTCTGGGTTTTACCTTGGCATCCTTGAGCTTCCAGTTCATCTGGAACTCATGTGCAATCGGAGCAAACAGCTCACCCAGGGTGTTTACATCTGGCATGGCCATGCCTTCGGTACCATGGGAAAACTCCCAGCGAGCGAAAAACTTTTTGCCTTCGAGATCGGCAAATTCAGACGCTTCAATAACAGTGAAGCCCTGCTCATAAAAGAAATTTGAAACGCTTCGGACGATCCCAATCTTTTCCGGGCAATCTATGGTGAGAATGTATTTATCCAATTGTTCTGTCTCTCGATATAGGGCGAAGCATGCTCACCCTGAATGATCAGTCGAATTGGCGACTATCTTAATGATTCCTGCGTCGAACACCTAACCCAATTACGCTATCCAATATTTGAGGCAATAAATTTTCGCCAAGCGCCCTGGTCCGTAATCTCACGAGCGCCTTTCACTGCAGCCGATTCACAAATAAAACCACTTACCCAGCGACCATCTTCAAGCTCGACCTTACCGATACCCAAAGGATGGGGAATGTGGGCAACAAAGCTGCCGAATTCACTTGCAGGAACCGACCAGACCTCAACCTCAATTGACTCACCTTCATCCACATCCCGGATTAGACCTGGACGAATTGGGGCCGGCCAATCACTGTAGCCTACGATCAGCGGCTGAGCCGATGCCTTGGCGACAAACGTTAAGCTTGATACAGCAATGAGAGCTGCGAAGATTTTTGATGCTAGATGTTGAAGTTGCATGATGCCTTCCTCTTGTTAGTTGGACACGGAAAACCGTGCTGGGTCACTGTCGGAACCGATATGAGAGGTACTTAAGCGCGTTCTCGCCGCTCAATCCTCCCGGGCTTTTGTCCCGCCGTGTAACCTTTGAGCTATGTCCAAAACTTATGTGAGACAAAGCCTAGAGAAAGGTCGACCGCTCTCGGACCAGGCACCACGTATGTGGCCGGAACCCTAGCGGTTCTATTAATCAAATTGTGTAGCTGCCCTCAGGTCGATACACAACCACGATCAGGCGACTTAAATATCTCTCGATACTCCATTTACGTATCAAGAATCGTGCCAACACTAATGGGGCCAAGAAAGGACAAATCCGAAAATATCGCCTCATAAAAGCGCATTAAGCCTGCGTGCGCGCACCTTATTTGTGCATATTGGCTCATGTTAATAATGGCTAGCCCTTTTTTAACTTTTAACTAGAATAGCGGCATGCCTTCCAAACCAAAAAAGATAAACACCAAACCTATTTTGGTTCCCCAGAATGGGAAACTCCGCCCCTTGAGTGATGACCAAGCTGCCGCCTGGTTAAAAGCCTTGGCCAAAAAAATTCCAACGGCCGCTATTCAACAGGGGCGACAAGTACTGGATAAAAACCCATCCAGCCAAAGATTTAGGGGAGCCTATTATCAATTGCTTTGCGATCAGGAAATGAAAACCGACCTGATCAATTTGACCGAGGCATTCCTAAAAAAGCATCCTCGTGACGCTTTGGCACTAACTTATTTATCCCATGCTTTACGACTTTCCGGGCGTATCCCTGAGGCGGTTTCGCATCTCGAGAAACTCCACAAGCTCAACCCGAGTGACCCTGTAACACTTAATAGTCTGGGCAGTGCATACAAGGGGCTTGGTGATTTCGAAAAAGCCGAGCAGTTCCTAAATCGTGCTACTACGATCAAACCAGACTATGGCGTCGCCTACTGGAATAAATCAGACATTAGCCACTCGCCGCAAGAAGATCTCGCCAACATAAAAAAGGCACTTACCAAAGTTTCAGACCCCGCCAATTCACATTTCTTTCACTTTTGCGCTTATCGATTGCTGGAAAATAAAGGGGAATATGAAGAGGCTTTTACCCATCTGAAAACCGCTAACGAGCAAAAGCGATCAACGCTCAGTTACAACATTAATGCCGACCTTGCCATAGATGAAGCTATTCGTCAGACATTCACACCAGACTTTATGCAGCAAC
>JAURLY010000049.1 GCA_030830945.1 Gammaproteobacteria bacterium
AGGGCGACCGGAGCTATTGTTAGTCCTTCATAGTCTGTTGCTGAGTGCGCCGCCCTACGGTGATTACGAATAACCCGGAGCATCTCTGCTTTATTTTCCTCAAATCGGCGAAATGGCCCCAATTCTGATGCCATTTCAGCAGATGTTTCATATGACACGGCTGTCATCACTGCTGTAATTGCGCCTGCGGCAGCTCGGCCCTCATCTGAATCGTATGGCAGTCCTGCCGCCATAAGGAGGCCGCCGATATTTGCATATCCAAGGCCAAGAGTACGAAAATCGTATGAGCCCAGGGCAATTTCCTCGGACGGGAATTGTGCCATCAGTACAGAGATTTCCAGCACAACGGTCCAAAGTCGGCAAGCGTGACGGAACCCATCGATATCAAATGACCCATCTTCCTTCCGGAACGCCATCAAGTTGATGGAGGCGAGGTTACATGCAGTGTCATCAAGGAACATGTACTCTGAGCAAGGATTTGAAGCGTTGATACGCCCAGATACTGGACAGGTGTGCCACTCGTTGATTGTGGTATCAAACTGCACGCCGGGATCTGCAGACGCCCATGCTGCATGGCTTATATTGTCCATGAGGTCTTTGGCAGAAATTGTCTTTGAAACTTTGCCTGTTGTTCGCTCAATCAGATCCCAATCATCATTGGCCTCAGCTTTTGCAAGAAAGTCATTTGTGAGTCGAACAGAGTTATTCGAGTTTTGACCGGAAACTGTAAGATAGGCCTCTGAATCCCAATCCGTGTCGTATTCTCTGAAATCAATGCCCTCAACACCCTGGCGTGCAAGCTGAATTGTGCGTTGGATATAGTTTTCAGGTACGCAAGCCCTTCGCGCAGCTTTTATAGCCAGTTTAAGAGGGTGATTTACCGCTGGATCAAATGCAGCGTCGCCAGCTGACTCAGCGTCACTACAAGCTTCGAGGATACCATTCAAAGTCTTGCGTGTTAGTTTGGAACCTGCAACCAGAGCAGCTACTTTCTGCTCCTCTACCACCTTCCAATTAATGTATGTTTCAATGTCTGGGTGGTCCACGTCCACCGTAACCATTTTGGCTGCACGGCGAGTTGTTCCGCCAGATTTAATGGCACCAGCGGCACGGTCTCCAATTTTAAGGAAACTCATTAGGCCAGATGACTTGCCGCCTCCTGAGAGGTTTTCGCCCTCTCCGCGCAAAGCCGAGAAGTTTGCGCCTGTTCCTGATCCATATTTAAAGAGACGTGCCTCACGAACCCAAAGATCCATAATCCCGCCCGGATTAACCAGATCGTCTGACACTGATTGAATAAAGCATGCGTGAGGTTGAGGGCGCTCATAGGCTGAGTGGGAAGCGGTCATTTCCTCAGTTTCTGGGTCTACATAGAAATGGCCTTGGGACGGTCCGTCGATGCCATAGGCCCAATGGAGACCAGTATTAAACCACTGTGGAGAATTGGGAGCGGCCATCTGGTTGGCAAGCATGTAGCGCATTTCGTCGAAGAAGGCTTTTGCATCATCTTCCGACTCGAAATAGCCGCCTTTCCAGCCCCAATAAGTCCAAGCGCCAGCAAGGCGGTCGAAGACCTGCCTGGCATCATCTTCGCCGCCAAATTGATCTGCCTCTGGCAGGAGAGACATTGCGTCGGTATCAGCTTGCCGGCGTTGTAAGAAAGAAGGGACATCTTTTTCAACTACAGCTTGCAGGCGTTTTGGTACGCCAGCTTTGCGGAAATATTTTTGAGCTAGCACATCGACTGCTACCTGAGACCATTTCTCTGGAACATCGATGTCAGCAGCACTGAACACTAGTCCACCGTTTGGATTTCGGATCTCGCTAGTCGCAGAGCGAAATGGAATATCCGTGTATGGAGACGTCCCGGACTTTGTAAACTTACGTTCGATGCGCATAATTCGGCGCCCCCTATATCTAGCTAGTCTAATGTTCGACACCACAATCGTAATCTACCTATAGTATTTTACAAAGTGGAAAACGCAACATTATGTATGTAACTAGGGCGGGGTATTTAGCGCAACCACAAAATCCGGTAAAATTATATTGAGACTGTTGGCGATTTTCTGTAACGCTCCGCGAGCGGCAAATTCATCAAGAGGGCTAAGCTCTGGACGAAGGAGGAGCCATCAGCCATATTCAGAGAAAATCCGGGTTTATACTCTTGGAGTTGGATAATTTATGACGTCAATCGGTACACGTTTTTATACTTGGCGGTTTGGTGAACGGGTAGGAGATGATCCGTTTGGTAACGTCTATTATAGGCATAAGGATACGTCTCAAGATAAACGCTGGGTAGTATTTGCGAATGCTGTCGAGGCATCATCTGTACCGGCTGAATGGCATGCTTGGTTACACAAGTCAGTCGATAAGATCCCGACTGAGTGGGCCAACCCACCCACCTTCGCCAAAGAGCACCAGCCGAACCGAACTGGAAGTGCAGCGGCGTACAGGCCACCCGGACATGACTACATGGGAGGCAAGCGCGCCGCAGCGACGGGGGATTACGAACCCTGGCAGCCAGAATAGGAATGTAATGCGAAGAAATGCTCTTGAAACGGTTATCGGGGCGCTAGTCATAGCAGCAGCTGTTGGCTTCCTCGCATTTTCTTACATGGCAGCCGATATTGGGAGTGTGTCGGGTTACAAGGTTTTAGCGCGGTTTGATAGAATTGAAGGCCTCAAAGCAGGATCTGAAGTCCGAATGAGTGGAATCCGAGTTGGACAAGTAAAATCACTTTCGCTAGAGCGCGAAACCTATTTCGCGTTAGTTGAAAT
>JAURLY010000050.1 GCA_030830945.1 Gammaproteobacteria bacterium
CTGCATCAACTTTCGGATGTCCATAGCCAAGGATATTGGTGCCTATGCCCATTATGCACATGTCTATGTATTCTTTACCGTCGAGATCCCAAACCCTGCAACCCTTTGCCTTGCTGAAATAGGCAGGCCATTGTTCCGGGAGGAACATTTCTGCTCTTTTCGACAAAAGCATATTTCCTCCGGGAATGAGCTGTTTAGCTTTCTTCCACAATTCCTGACCACTGTTACCCATGAATATTCCTGTGCCTATTTACACAATTACACTGGTTACACATTACTGCTTCCTGGTTCCTTGATTGGCAAGGAACAACGCTTCGGCTATAGCCCAGTCGTCCTGGTCGTCAATATCGATAACTTTGCTTTTTGGTAGCAAAAACCCCAAGTACCCACTGTCTGTTCCGGCACCGGTGGAGTTCAGGACAGTATCATAGGGAAAGATGTAGAACGCTCCCGCATCGTAGTATTTTTTCGGGATATCCTGGGACCTCACGGCAAACATTCCGGGATTTAAGGGTTTCAGGGATTTGTCTTCATTCCTGTCATATGCCCACTCGATTGGTACTGGATATTCGACTATGCATTGGAGGGATTTTTTACTTTCAGCTGAATATTGGCCGGATGCTTCAACCAGGTCCCAGGCAGAGAACAATGGCGCGCAGGGCATAAGCAGCCAAACTTCATCAAATATTTCCCCGGCTCTGGCATATTCCTCGAGAACAAACTTCAAGACAGGCATGATAGGAGTGAAATCATCAGCCAAGTCTACGGGGCGCAGGAAGTCGATATTAAATCCAAGCTCATTCACTACATCAACGATATCCTGACTGTCGGTACTTACGTGGATTTTTCCAAACAGTTGGCTGTCCCTGGCCGCTGCAAGCGGGTATGAAATGATCGGTTTTCCGCAAAAATTCCTGATATTTTTCTGGGGTATTCTCTTTGAGCCGCCCCTGGCCGGAATGATGGCTATTCTGGAAGTCACAACGTGTTCCTGTTAGGCATGATCGGTTACTACCAGTTCACCGGGTTCAACAGCTGCAAATCTTCTGATTGCAGATATTCTGGCGCCACTACGTCTGTTTTTTTGCAAGCGGAAAGAATTTCTTCCAGGTTTTCACGCTTATTGACTCCTACCAGGATGTAGTCAATTCCCTGCACAGCGTTAACGTAGGCAAGGCAAGCCTCCAAATAACTGATACCGTCACTTGATGTCCACTCATCCAGTGCTTCCCAAAGCAATCGCCACTTGCCGAATTTTTCGATTTTTGTTTGCGTATCCAGCAACAACAGTCCTTGCAGGAATACTGATCGCACATGTACTTCCACTTTTCGTCCCTTTAGGAAATCAAGGGAACCTGAGGCAATCAATCGCCTGTCCAGCAGGTTAAAAGGAGCCTGCACGATATCGAATGCCGCATCCTTGAAATAGTCGAATACTTCATCCGGTGAATAAACGGATATGCCGATTTTTCGAACCAGTCCTTGTGTCTTCAAGTTCTCCATCCCGGCAAGGATTGCACCGCGGGCAGTGCCGGAGAGTTGTTGTGGCCTGTGCAGGAGCAGTCCATTCAGTGCCGGAATTTTTAGCCTGGAAAGTCAGGCGGAAACTTCGTTTTCCATCCACCCTGTAATATCCGTTATGGCCGGAACTTCCGGAAGCTTTGAAACCACGCACCATGAGGTCATGTCGCATAATCCCAATTTTTCCTCGCTTGTACCGTAACCTATGGCGGTATCAATCATATCGATACCCTGTTCCCGAGCAAGTGAAAGAATCCGCTGCATTTCTTCCAGTGGAACCTCGGGCTGTGGACATGCCTTACCGTATGGCATGCCAAACTGGACGGCTCCCAGCGCAAGAGTCAATTTTGAAGCTCCATCATCGCACTGATAACATTTTGCTGCTCATCATCGGCCAGATCATAATAGAACGGGATACTGAGAGCTTCGCGATAATACTTCAGGGCTTCAGGATAGTCTTCGGGTATGAAACCCAACCCCCGGTAATAGGGATGCGCAGGAACAGGAATATAGTGTACTTGTGTGCCGATTCCTCGAGAAAATAGTTGGCGCATGAAATCCGCCCTGCTGGTCCCGGCTTTGCCAAAATCCGCTCTCAAGACATACAAGTGATGTCCACTGGCATCCCGGCCAGATACCTGCGCTGGTTTGATTACATCCTGGCTGGCAAAAGCATTGTCGTACTGTTTAGCCAATGTTTTCCGTCGCTCCAGGAAATTGTCGATTTTTCGGAATTGTGAAACGGCAAGTGCACACTGGATGTCGGTAATCCTGTAGTTGAATCCCAATTCCTGCATTTCGTAATACCAGGGATTCTTGAGACTGTTTTCAACTGCCCACTCATCCTGAAGCAACGCGTCATCAAGCTTATTGATGCCGTGCCCCCTGAGTCGTAGCAGTTTTCTGTAAACTGCTTCGTCGTTGGTTGTAATCAGTCCACCCTCGCCCGCTGCAATGGCTTTTACAGGATGAAATGAAAAGATCGTCATCAATGAATTCTCGCAACTACCTACCCGCTTTCCTGACGGATAAATCGCGCCGAGGGCGTGGGCAGCATCTTCTATGACAACCGCACTGGCTTGTCTGGCCAGAACTCCGATCCTTTCCATGTCGCAGGGCAACCCCGCAAAATGAACTGGCACAATGATTTTAATGCCGTCCATGGATTGTAACTTCGATTCAATAGCGGTAGCTGAGATATTAATTGTTTCCGGGTCTATATCTGCGAACGCGATTTTCGCCCCCGCGTAGCGTCCAGCATTTGCCGAAGCCACGAAAGTAATTGGCGAAGTCAGAAGCGTTTCATGGGGCTCTATTCCCGCAGCCAATGCAGCGATATGCAAAGCTGCGGTTCCACTGGAAACCGCTACCGCGTATTTTGCGCCTACGTAGCTCGCAATGGCATTTTCCAGAATTTCCACCATCGGGCCCTGTGTCAGCCAGCCGCTTTTGAGCACGTCAATGACGGCTTCAATATCATCCGTGTCGATATGATGCTTACCGTAAGGGATAAATTTCATGTATGGCCTTGACTATATTGGTAGTTTCTTCTTCCTTGAGTTTATTCAGGTGCATTGTGATATCGCCAAGCGATCTTCCCAACAAATTGGCCACCTTCATGTTTGACATGCTCATGTCGAATGATCTGGCAGTCAATCTGGTCATCTTGCTTAATTGCCCGAAACATACCAGGCCCTTATCCTGGTGGAAGACCTCTGCCAGTCTGAGTCCGAAATCATGTTTGGACAGACGTTCATCACCAACTATATGGAAGATGCCGCGATAGCCTTTTTCCAGTAGTGTATGAGTAGAACTTATTAGTTCCGACATGAGGATTGGTGTATACATGACATCTTCAAACAAGGACACTGATTTTCCATTTCGTAAAGCCTGGAGGATCGTATCGCTGAAGGATGGTTTGTATGCTGGTCCCCAACCATAGAAATTGGTCCTGACAATGAGTACTTCCTTGTAAGTCTTGAGTATTTTCTCTTCCGCCCTGGCCTTAGTCTGGGCATAAATGTTCAATGGCTTAGGCGTTTCATCTTCAGATGCCAGAGGTGAGCTACCATCGAAAAAATTATCGGTCGAGATATGCACCATCGGTATGCCAAGTTCCCTGCAGGCAAGACACACGTTAACGGCCAGATTAGTATTCACATGTTCAGCCAGCTCACGATTCGCCTCGCAAAATTCAATACTGGTGATCCCTGCTGTATGGATGACTGCTTTTGGTCCTATCCGGCCAAGCTGCTCAATAAGCTCACCCACGTTGTCCAATGCTATGCTTGATGTTTGCAGATTTTCCGGGGATACCTTTCTTTCATGCAGGTTAAGGACGGGCAGGAAATTTCCCACTGAGTGGTATCCCCAGTTGAGTCCAAGCAGGCCTGAGCCACCGGTTATGAAAAGCTTATTGGCAGAATTCATGCGGTCGAGTCAACAATCAACACATCCGAAATCAAACGGATCAGTCTGTAAGTCCATGAAAACTCTGTATGGCAGAAGTCAAAGCGTTTGTATAATTCTTGATTTGTTCACGCCTTTGATTTGAATCCTTGCTGGCAAAAACGCCAAGATTCACCGATCTTACGGAATATCGATCAAATTCTGAAATGAATGAACGCAGATTGCTTTCTACTTCATCCGGGGACTGCGCCAACAGCGATTCAATAGTTTCTTTCAGCGATATTCTTTCGTTGAAGCACGGTGTGGACGCACATAGGGAATGCCAGGTCTTTGCAAATGACAATCCGGGTATGGAGCTTAACAGGCCTTCCCACAAGGAGCTCCCGTTACAGGAGATAATAAGGCTAGCTTGTGACATAAGTTTTGTGCTTGAAAAGGTCTTATCGACGAGAGTTACATTTTTAAGCATAGCTAGTTGTTTGTAATCAGCTGGCGTCCTAATACCCAATTGCCTGAAGTCGGTAACATCCATATCCTGCCGGGGGTGCTCTTTCACATACAGCATATAGTTTTCCGGCAATACTGCTGATATCAAATTGATCAGATCAAACTGGTTGTCAAAATATTCAGCTTCCGGCAGTGTTGATCTTTCAGGCTGAAAATGCAGGAAAAAAACAATATATGGCCGGTCCAGATTAATATTCGCTGTTGATAAATTCCTGTAGGAGCTCTGATTGGCGTTTATCTCAAAATATCGCTTTATCAACAGCCTTATGGTTTTCAGTCTTCCTAGATGGTAGTACCAGATAGTTACTTTTCTGCCAAGAATGGCTGCCAGGCTTATTCTGACTAGTTTGTACAGACTTCTCATACGATTGTATTCGGAAACCCGAGATATAATAGACTTAGAATAGCTCAGCCAGGCACTGTTTCTGCACTCATTCATGCTCAGGGAAGATTCGCTGCCGACATTCAGTGGGAGATACTTCTCGCTATTGCGCCTGAAGTCTGAAGCAATGTAAATCGTGTTGTCTATGAGTGTTCGCCTGGTTATGAAAGTATCGATGGAAAGGTGTTTCGCCGCAAAATAAAGACACAACTCTGGCGGGAAATGAGGAGTTGCGTGGAAAAAAATGGCTCTGATGTCATTTTGCGCAAGAAAATTAATACACTGTGTTAAAAGTATTCTGAAGTAAGCTTCCTTTTCCTTGGTGGATATTGGATCAACCAGGATTCTGTCGAGTGTCCTGTCGAAATAATACCTGCATTCGAGGAAAGCCGGATAAATTTCAAAGTAGGATTTTTCATCAATCTCTGCTGAGAATCTCTGGTAACGCCCCGTCAAAATGTATTTGATGTCGAAATCATAATATAAGTCGAAATTGATGACATACTTTTCATTTGTTTCAATGTTGTTCGCTGGTGACAACAGAAGTAATTTATTTTCAGTCGTAATGCTCGCAAATACTTCCAGCAGATAACTGTCTGTAAAACCGGAAAAAAGAACAAAACCATCGCCCTTTTTCATAATTTTATGAGTATTGGATTACCCCTGACACCGTCATAAAGCTCATAATGGCCTGGAAATGTTTCCAAAAACTCCATTGTCGCTTTCCTCGCTCCCGGGAATGGTTCCTCTTCGATGCTTCGTTGCAAAGAGCAATCGTCAATCACAATAACGCCACCTTTAAGTACGTGCGTATGCAGCTCAAAAAGCGGCAATTTCACTGATTGATATAAATCGCCATCAAGATGTAGTATTTTGATAGCGGGTTTTCTTTCCTTGATAGAATGGACCGTATCTTCAAAATACCCCGGGTATATTTCAAGCTGGGACAAATCATCAATACCCGCACTCTGTAAAATATTCCTGAGGAATTCTTCCGAATACTCGTAACTCTTGTTGGGTGAAACGGCCCACTCTCCCTTTTTGGGTTTACGGAATGATTCATCTTCATTGCTTGGCTCGGGAAATCCGATAAATGAATCGAACGCCTTGACGCCAGGCTTTCTTTCATTGAACTTTAGATGTCTGTAAAAAGAAACTGCCAGTATGGAGATCAGGCTTCTTCCCCGACCTACACCAAATTCAAGTACGTCACCCGATGTTACGTTACGGCATACATTGAATATATCGCTCCAGTAAAGAATGTTCAGTGCATTTGGGAAGTCGAATACATGATACCTGTCATCAACAACCGATGGTTGTTTCAATGGCTTGAAATATGGGTAGTTACTCATAATGGCCCTTGATTATGTATTTGAATTGAGAAATACCGCTCCTGTTGAGCCTGGCTATATTGCCAAGATACTCATCCCTGAATGCAAATAAATTTTCGAGTACCGTATCGATATCGGAATCCTGGTCTATACCAACCCCAGCCCCCTTTCTTGCACCCGTAATGCATTGAACGCGAGCTCAGGGTTTTTACCATCTACGACGCAAATTGGTATTACATCATGCGCCAGCAAGTCATTCAGGGTGCCAAGACCCGGGCGTATGAAGGCAAACAGTAAGGAATCGTACATTGCAGAATTAAACGCCCCCGGAGAGTAGTCTACAGGAAGTGGAATGTGGCTATCAGAAATTTTCTGGTATCCCGCTAGAACTGGTTTGGCAGAAATATTATTGAAAACGTCTTTATAAAATTGCTGATCAAGCCCTGATTTTCCGGCGCTAAAGAGAATGCTGTCCTTGTGATTAGTGCTGTAATTCTCCATTCGGTTGTCCAGCAATCCTATGGCCCGAAATGACTGGTAAACCTGAATCTCTACCGGCGTAAATATTTCCGACCCGATAATCAGGTTGTTGTTTTTCCGCAGGATATTCCTGTAATGTTCATACCTGTCTTCAGGGATATCCAGGATGATATTCCAGAAAAAGTTGGCTGAAATGATGGCATCCTGGCGTATCTCCAGTATTTCCAGGAGGTTGTCTGATACGACAATGTTGTATGGATCCATGGAAGGCAATTTCCTTGTCCAGTTTCTCCAGCCTTCAAGTTCGCCACTGGTTGCCCGCTTATTTATCCCTGTTGAGAAATCCAGATTGGAAATATTCTGGTGCTTGCCATAAATTGCCTCGATCTTCCGGTATTTTTCACTGGGCGCAAAAATGTCTATTCTGTATCCGTCATTTGCGAGAGATTGGGCAAAAAGATAACTACGCTTTATATGTCCGAGACCGTTATCGCAGCAGATAAAAGCTACAGACTGCTGATCTGTCATTTATTGGTCACGTAGCCCAGTGTGGCATAGCTGATATTCTTGTAGGATTCCAATTCAGCACGACCAGCCAATCCCCAGGCATCATAAAAGAGAACGCTCCTGTCTTTTCTGATGTTTTTTACGAGATCGTGCTGAATATTGTCTGGGTGGTTGTTAAGGACTACATAAATTGTCGATTTACTTGTGTCACCTTGTAATTTTGTCTTGTAGCCAAGCATCTGAAGTGTGTCATCTGTAATCACGTTATCCGCACATATCACGTCGAAACCGATTTCAAGCAATGTATCGACGATTTTGATGGAGGTTGACCCCCTATAATCATTGGTTTCAGGAACCCCTTTGAACGCCATGCCAATGGCATATATCGCTGTTTGTGCCGGTGTATACGCGTTTTTACTGCAAAATTGCCGCACGGTATCGATGACATCCATATGTGCGGTTTCGTTAATTTTTCGTGCATTGATGACCAGTTCACTTTGTACCGAGCCCTTGTCTACTGAAGCGAGTATATAAGGGTCCTTGGAAAGACAATAACCACCAACGCCGGGGCTGGCCTTGGGTACACTGCTTCTCTGGTAGCCCTCGTTTGCCAACATGATGGTCTTGTTGGTATCAAGATTGTATTTTCTTGTTACCGATATAAGAGAATTGGCGAAGGCGAAAGAGAGGTCCCGATAACTATTATTTATCAGTTTAACCAATTCCGCCTGTTCGATACTTTCCGCATTGATGATGGATGAGGTCAGTGTTTTGAATAATTTGGAGCAATAAAAAGCGCAGCGCTCTGTTATTCCACTGATAACCTGAGGCAGCTCGAACAACTCATTGATGGCGTTCCCTTCTACCGTCCTTTCGGGGCAAAAACCGAGAAAAAGATTTTCACCAATCTTGAGACCAGATTTTTGCAAAATAGGAAGTACAACAGACCTTGTAGTTCCTAATGGCACTGTAGACCTGATGATGATCGTGTCGTAAGGCATAAGAACAGTGATGATCGCACTCAAAACGTCTTCGATGTGACCAAGATCTGGCGTCCCTTCGGCATCGACCGGAGTGCCGACCGCAACTATATGATATTGACCCTGGTGTTTTTGTGCTTCTGTCGAAAATCGTAATTTTTCATTATCAATCGAAGCTTCAAGTATTTCGGGTAAATGTGGTTCGTGTATGTGAACTTTCTTTTTTGCCAGATCTTCAATGATATCCGGGTTATTGTCGATACCCAGAACATCAACCCCCCTGGACGTCAGCGCACAGGCGAGGGTCAAGCCCACGTAACCAAGTCCGTAAATA
>JAURLY010000051.1 GCA_030830945.1 Gammaproteobacteria bacterium
GAATTACTGAGTTTGACCTTGAACCTAATGTTAAGGAATCGCCGGGCGGCCTTCGGGATATTCAAACAATCCATTGGGTAGCGATAAAAGCCTACGACGTATCAGGCCTTGATAATCTTGCCGGCAGAGGGTTTTACACGGAGGAAGAATACAACTCCTTAAAGAGCGCCGAGATTTTTCTCTGGAAAGTTCGTTACGGCCTTCACTGCTTGTCCAGACGCCCAAAAGAGCAGCTGGATTTTGAGAATCAGCGCCGCCTCGCAGAAATGTTTGGCTATCAGGACACGCCACAGCGACTTGCCGTTGAGCAGTTTATGCAGCGCTATTACCAAACTGCCTCTTCCGTTCGTGAAATTACCGACGTTCTCATGCAATTGTTAGGAGAAGAGCTGAACGGCACGGGAAATTTAGAAATAACCCCAATAAATGACCGTTTTCAATTGCGCGGAAAATACCTGGAAACTACTCGGGAAAGCATCTTTCATGAGACGCCCTCCGCCATGTTGGAAGCTTTTATTATTCTCTCCAGGGATAAATCCATTGAAGGCATCCATGGGGAGACTATTCGCCAGCTCCGGGCAAGCGGCTACCTAATAGACGATGACTTCCGGGCCAAGCCAGAAAATCGCAAACTGTTCATGGAACTCTTGCGTAGCCCCAAAAACCTTTCTGTACCACTCCAGTTAATGAGTCGTTATGCCATCCTTGGCAGATACCTTCCGGAGTTTGGAGCCATTATGGGGTTGACCCAGCATGACCTCTTCCACATTTATCCGGTGGATATTCACACCATGGCTGTTGTGCGAAATATCCGTCAATTCGGGCTTCCCGAAGCGCGTAAGAAATTCCCGGTTTCCAGCTATACCTTTTCGTCCTATCCTCGCCCAGAACTTCTCGTCGTTGCCGGCCTCTATCACGACATAGGTAAAGGCCGTGGAGGGGATCACTCAGAACTGGGTGCTGTCGATGTCGAACAATTTGCCATCAACCACGACTTTAGCCCGCGAGACACCAAGCTATTAATCTGGCTCGTGCAAAATCATTTGTTCATGTCTCGGGTTGCCCAGCGCGAAGATATTTCTGATCCCGAGGTTATTGCGGATTTCGCACGACATGTCGGCGATGAAACCAGATTAAACCTGCTTTACACCCTGACCACCGCAGACATTTTGGCAACCAACCCCACACTCTGGAATAACTGGCGCGCCTCCCTGATGCGTCAACTATATAAAAGCACTCGGCAATACCTGCGCCGTGGACAGGATTCTGTGCTGGATCCCCAGGAGCTAATACAGGAAACCAAAGACGGTGCTGCCAAGATTCTTGGCAAGGACGGTTTCCAGGCGGAAAGCTACAAGCACCTCTGGGACAGTCTGGATGAATACTACTTCCAGCGGGAAATCTCTGAGGATGTCGCCTGGCACACTAAAATTTTGCTTGCGGATGACGATCCAGAAAAACCTTTGGTATGCATTAAAACCTTCGTTCACTACGACAGGGAACGAGCTACCGTCGTCGCTATCCGTACCAAAAAGTCAGACTTGCTGTTTTATTCAGCAGCGACTGCCGTAGGTAATATGGGGTTAAATATTCAGGACGCCAGACTTTATGAGACCGACAAGTACAGCCTTCTAACACTCTATATCCTGGATGAGAACGCCAACCCATTTAACAGCAACCTACAGAGAATTGATCGTCTGGAAAGCATGCTATACAAGGAATTGGATACAGACCACACAAGCTCTGGCGTTATGAAAGCGCGCACCACAAGGCGTCTTAAGCAGTTCCCGGTAAAAACCGAAACCCGTCTACTCTGCGATGAAGACCAGACTGTACTCGAAGTTATAACTGCAGACCGTCCGGGGCTATTGGCCGCCATTGCCGAAAAACTAATTGCCCATGAAGTGGTTCTAAAAAATGCCAAGATCACAACACTAGGCGAGCGTGTGGAAGATTTGTTTGTGATTGAGAATAAAGACGGAAACCCTGTTGAAAATGACGAACGCGCAGAACAACTGCAACGAGACATTCGCCAAATCATTGACCAGCGAGTGGATGAAATTGCCACTGTTTAATTACTGACAATCTTGATGAACCCCAGACTATCCCAGTTAAACCCTTACCCTTTTGGGCGCCTGCGGGCATTATTGAAAAATGTTGAGCCCAATTCCGAGTTAAATGCGCTGAAACTAAGCTTGGGCGAACCTGAACATGAGCCCCCTGCTGCTGCGATTGAGGCGCTAAAAAGTGCAATTAGCGGCGTCAGTAAATACCCGGCGACCGGTGGGACCATCGAGCTTAAAACCGCTATTACCGACTGGCTCGGCAAGCGTTTTAACCTAACATCAGTATTTCCAGACAGACATGTCTTACCCGTTAACGGCACGCGAGAAGCTCTGTTTTCTGTCGTTCAGGCACTGGTAGGCAATGAAAAAGTAGCGGGCAAGCAAAGTTGTGTATTGATGCCCAACCCCTTCTATCAAATATACGAGGGAGCGGCGATTCTTGCGGGTGTGGACCCCGTGTTTTACCCGATTGATCCAGCCACCAACCAGCCAGATTTTGATGCTATTTCTGAGCAAGACCTAAATCGCTGCGAACTGATGTACATATGCACGCCAGGCAATCCCAGCGGGCAGTCCATTGCCGCAGAGCAACTTAAGAAAGTGATAGCTCTTGCACTTAAGTATGACTTCATTCTGGTTTCCGATGAATGCTATTCCGAGCTCTATCTGGATGAGAATAAGCCCTGTGTCGGTTTGCTTCAGGCCTGCGAAGAAATGGGTAATATGGATTACAAAAATTGCCTAATCTGTCACTCTCTGTCCAAGCGTTCAAACCTTCCAGGATTGCGCTCAGGTTTTGTCGCTGGCGACGCAGAATTACTAGCCAATTTCCTTATGTACAGGACTTATCATGGCTCAGCCATGGCGCTCCATCAACAAGCAGCAAGTCAGGCGGCCTGGCAGGATGAAGCCCATGTAGCGAGAAATCGCCAGCTGTATCGCGAAAAATACGACGCCGTAATCCCTCTACTTGATCAAAAATTTAGTTTTATAGCGCCTGATAACGGCTTTTATCTATGGCTTGAAACCCCAATTGATGATCAGGAATTCACTAAAAGCCTCTACCGGGATCAAAATCTTCTTGTCGTCCCTGGATCCTTTCTCGCTCGTGAGGTTGCAGGTACAAACCCAGGTAGTCAGCGTATTCGGCTAGCCTTGGTGAGCAGTGTTGAGTCTTGCGTTCAAGCTGCGGAACGACTCTGTAATCACCTGGGAACCCTGTAAGGTTTACAGCACCAAAAATGCTTAAATCAGAACGCGCCGCATTTATTCTGGAAAGACTTAATGCGCTTTATCCTGAAACCCCTATTCCGCTAGAACACAAGAACCCATATACACTGCTTGTTGCCGTACTACTTTCTGCGCAATGCACGGATGAGCGTGTTAACCAGATTACACCCGCCCTATTTGCTGTGGCAGATAACCCATTCGATATGGCGACAAAAGACCAGCAAGTAATCTATGACATCATTCGTCCCTGTGGACTCGCCCCACAAAAATCCAAAGCCATCAAAACGCTTTCACAAATGCTGGTTGACCAATACGACGGGGAAGTTCCAAAAGACATCGAATCGCTTGAAAGACTTCCCGGCGTAGGCCATAAGACAGCTAGTGTCGTGGTCTCACAAGCCTTTGGACAGGCAGCTTTCCCCGTAGATACCCATATACATCGACTTGCCCAACGCTGGGGATTAACCAGTGGCAAAAGTGTTGCCCAAACAGAAAAAGATCTAAAAAAAGTCTTTCCCAAAGACACCTGGAACCGTCTTCATTTACAAATCATCTACTATGGTCGTGAGTTTTGTACTGCCCGCGGATGCCAGGGTAATCGCTGTCAGATTTGTACTACCTGCTACCCTAATCGTAAAAATCCTAAGTTGACAAAAAAGGCCTGATTTGAATTTTTTGTCAACCAATCTATTGCTAAATCGGCAATAAAAGCTTAAATTCGCAACCATTGTCAATCAAAGGCCAGAATAATGTTAACTTTACGAGACATTCTTCCACATTTCTCTAATCGTAAATCCAAAGTAGCCAGCGCACTGGGCATCAGCCGACAAGCGGTCTCAAAATGGGATTTGAATGAGGCTATTCCTGAGAAACACGAACTCAGGATTCGTCACGAACTTCTGCCGGACATAGATGACAGCGTAACTATTACTGCAGCAGAACTACCCACGCCCAGAAAAAGCGACGAACTTCTAAAGTCTGAGAAACTGGACGATGTTTTATATGAGATTCGAGGTCCGGTCCTCGATGAAGCACTTCGCCTGGAAGAAGAAGGTTACCGAATTACCAAACTCAATGTAGGCAACCCTGCCGCATTTGACCTACATGCGCCTGAAGAAATAATCCAGGACGTTATTTATAACTTGAACTCAGCTGAGGGATACTGCGAATCTCACGGACTCTTCCCGGCACGTAAAGCCATCATGCAAGAGTGTCAGATTCGAGGCATTCCCGATGTCACTATTAACGATATCTACATGGGCAACGGCGTTAGCGAGCTCATCGTCATGTGCATGCAAGCGCTCGTGAATAACGGGGACGAAGTGCTGATCCCTGCACCAAACTACCCTCTTTGGACCGCAGCAGTAAGACTCGCCGGTGGAAACCCTGTCCATTACCTTTGTGATGAAGAAAACGGATGGCAACCCAACCTCGAAGACATTAAGAGAAAAATTACTCCGCGAACCCGCGGAATGGTTGTGATCAACCCAAACAACCCAACGGGCGCTGTATACGAAAAAGACATCCTTATGGGATTAGTGAATATCGCCAAAGAACATAATCTTGTACTTCTGGCTGATGAGATTTACGACAAAATCCTATATGACGATGCTGTACATATTCCGATGGCATCTCTGACCGACGACGTGCTGGTGATTACCTTTAATGGTCTTTCCAAGTCGTATCGTCTGGCCGGATTTCGTTCCGGCTGGATTATTCTCAGTGGCGCCAAGCATCGCGCCCGTGACTTCATCGAAGGCATACACATGCTTTCCAGCATGAGGCTCTGCGCCAATGTGCCCGGGCAACTTGCGGTTCAAACAGCTCTGGGCGGCTATCAGAGCATCAAGGATTTGGTACTGCCGAAAGGACGACTGCTAGAACAAAGAGATATTGCCTACGAAATGCTCAATGACATCCCAGGGGTCAGCTGTGTCAAACCACGAGGGGCCCTCTATGTCTTCCCGAGACTTGACCCAAAGGTTTACCCTATCGCCGACGACGAAGAGATGGTTCTAGAGCTATTGCAGAGCAAACATGTATTGGTTGTACAAGGTACGGCTTTTAACTGGCCTGTGCCTGATCATTTAAGGCTTGTTTTCTTGCCTAGAAAGGAAGAGCTCATTAAAGCCATTGACAAACTTGCTGCTTTCCTCAAAAAATACCGGGGATAGAACGATAATTAAGCAATAGGGGGGTGATCCCATGGCTGGATCAGATAAAAGCACGTCGGCGAATGACAAAGTTGATTTTCATTGCGGCACCGTGATCGGTAAAGACGGCCGAGAAATTGCGATTACCGAAGATATGGTTCGCGATGCCATTTTAGAACTGGATCCCAACGCCTTTCAGGATGCAGATTCCCAGGAACAGCAAAAACACTAGTCTCCTGCAGTAAACCCATACCTCATTAGCTCAGGTGCAAGCTGGCCTTCCAGCTTGTAGCTGGCTATTTCCCGTCTCTCCGGATAATTTTTCCTTAGCTCATCAAACCATATCCCTGATTCCTTCTCGGCCTCCGAAGCAAGCGACTCAGCATTTCGCATTCGAAAGGTGTCTACTTGCGGGTTGTAGATTTGCAGAAGAAGTTCATCTTTAGCCGCTTGGCTAAGTTTTTGCGCAATGCGAGGCAAAAGCTCAACGTTGCACGGTTCAAAATCAAAGTGACGGCAAAACTCTTCATAAACTTGAGAAGTCCCGCGAGCTTTGCCCTCCATGGAATAACCGGCGATATGGGGCGTTGCGAGAGTTACTCTGGACATTAATTCCCGACAAACCCTGGGCTCATTTTCCCAAACATCCAAAACAACCCGAACATCCGGGCGCTCTGTCATAAATGCTTTCAAATCAACTTCTTTAATAACCCCACCACGGCCGGCATTTAGCAAAATGGCGTTTTCAGGTAAGTTGTCGAGCACTCCCCTATCAATCATATAAAGGGTTGGGAATTTACTCTCTGAATCGGTAGTAAGTGGCGCGTGTATACAGACCAAATCACTATCCATTACCTCGGCCAGAGAATCCGA
>JAURLY010000052.1 GCA_030830945.1 Gammaproteobacteria bacterium
CCGGCGCAACGGCTGGCAATATTAATCACCTTGCCAACGAGGTCAGAATTTACCCGGGCGACAAAATCCTCAAAATTCAGGTCGATATCATCAACACTGTTACCAAGCTTGGCTGCGTAGTAGTAGCGCAGGGGTTCAGGCCCAAGATTATTTAGCCATGTGCTGGCGTTGATGAAAGTGCCACGGCTTTTTGACATTTTGGTACCGTTTACGGTGACAAAGCCATGGGCAAAGACCCCATTGGGTAAGCGGTAGCCGGCAGACTGAAGCATTGCAGGCCAAAACAAGCCATGGAAATTGACGATGTCTTTACCTATAAAGTGATAAAGCTCGGTTTCGTGGGCAGTTTTTTGCGACCAGAAGTCGTCGAAGTTGAGCCCTTCGCGATCTGCCAGGTTTTTGAAGCTGGCCATGTAGCCGATTGGGGCGTCTAGCCAAACGTAGAAATACTTATCCGGGTGACCGGGGATCTGGAATCCAAAATAGGGCGCATCGCGACTGATGTCCCAGGCTTGCAGGCCGTTATCCAGCCATTCCTTTAGCTTGTTGGCTATCTCTGGTTGCAAGGCATCGCTGGCGAGCCATTCGGCAAGAAAGTCCTTGAACTGGGGCAAGTCAAAAAAGAAATGCTCTGAATCCTTATCGACCGGTTTGGTGCCCGAGAGAGCAGAAATTGGGTCAATAAGTTCGGTTGGCGTATAGGTTGCCCCACAGGCTTCACAGTTATCCCCATATTGATCGGGGGTTTTGCATTTGGGGCAAGTGCCCTTTATAAAGCGATCGGCTAGAAACAGGCCTTTTTCATCATCGTAGGCCTGAGTGATATTTCGCTGAATAATATGGCCGTTTTTTGAGAGCTGGTTGTATATGGCTTCCGATAGCTCACGATTCTCTTCGGAATGTGTAGAGTAGTAATTATCAACGGATATCAGGAAGTTGTTGAAATCAGCTTCGTGGGACTGCTTGATTGCGGCAATGTGCTCTCCCGGGGAAATGCCATTTTCCTGGGCCTTGAGCATGATGGCCGTGCCATGGGCATCATCGGCGCAGACATAAAAACACTCGTTGCCTTGTGCGCGCTGGAAGCGCACCCAAATATCTGTTTGCACGGCTTCGAGGATATGCCCTAAATGCAGGGGAGAATTGGCGTAAGGCAACGCGCTAGTGACTAAAATACGTCGATTACTCATTGATTCTGACTTCAATTCGCTAAGATTTGTGAAATGGCGCGCGATTGTAGCAGTTCATCACTTGATTCTCAGTGGTTCTGTTTTTATATTTCACCTAATCAGGAGTATGATGAAGGTATGAACAAAACACACTCAGCTAATAGCATAATTGCCTCCAAGCAAAAAAGAGCCTGGAGTTCCCCTGTTCTTATCAATTTGTCGCTGGCCGATACGGCGGTGGGTAAAAGTGATTTAGGATTTAAGGAAGGGTGTAAAAGTGATACAAATTGTAAGTCCGCATGGCGAAACACTTTTGGTCCTTCCTGAGTACTATTGCAATAAGCGAAGCTCTTTCAACCATATAGTAAGCCGGTCATCCGTTAATTCTGGCTGGTTTTCATCATCCAGCGCCAAACCCACAAACTCACTTTTATCTTCGGTCAACGCTTTCGATTCATTGAACGTGTAGCCTTGATTGGGCCAATGCCCTTTCAGGTCCGCGCCCAGATTTTTAAGCTTGTGATACAGGTAGCCGATGGCGTCCTGGAACCAATCGGGATAGCCTTCCTGATCACCCAGACCATAGACGGCACAAGAAAGTCCTGAAAAATCCATTTCATCCAGATCTTCCCATCGATCGTCCCAATCTTCCTGAAGCTCGCCATAGTCCCATGTCGGTATGCCAAAAATCATAAAATCGTATTGTTGAAAAGATGCTAAGTCAGCATCCTTGATATCAATTAGTTCAACACGATTTTCCCCAAGCATTTGCTGGATTTTTTCCGCAACCATCTCGGTGTAGCAGGTAGAGCTGCCATAGCACACGCCTATCTTTTGAGCCATGTTAGATCGCTCCTGAAAACTGGTGCTGGCGCCAGGCTTCATAAACAACGACTGAAACTGAGTTGGAGAGATTCATGCTGCGGCTATTGGGTAGCATGGGGATACGCAATAACTGTTCGGATGGTAATTGATTGCGAATGGTTTCGGGTAAACCCCGGGTCTCCGGGCCGAACAGAAAGAAATCATCAGGAAGAAAATCTATGCTGGTGTGGTGGTAGCTGGCTTTGGTGGTAAAGCCAAAAATCCTGGCCGATGTATGCTCCTGAAAAAAATTGTCCCAGTTTTCCCAGACATTGAGATTGGCATGTTCACTGTAGTCGAGTCCCGCGCGACGCATTCGTTTGTCGTCGAGCGTAAAGCCCAGAGGTTTAATTAAGTGCAGACGGCAACCCGTATTTGCCGCAAGACGAATAATATTTCCCGTATTGGGTGGGATCTCGGGTTGGTATAAAAGGATGTTAAACATTCGAGACTTTAGCCGGGGTGAAGTTCTACCATCAAATCGTCGGCTAACTCTTCCAGTGCTACGGCAATCTGCTCTTCGCCGAGCCCATCAGGAATACTGATTTGTGCCTTGGCTCGGAAGAGTAATTCGTTTGACATGGGCGCAGGTTCGCAATTGGTATTGAGTTCTTCCACATTGACGCCCAGCCTTGATAATACTGAAGTAACTTCGCGAAGTATGTCTGGCCGGTCATTTGCGACAACTTCCAGCATGCGGGTCTTGATGCTGGGGCGGGCACTCAATTCAGTTTGGTGCGCTCGAATAGATAGGCCCTGCTCGGCAAGCTGTCTAACTGATGCTTCAAATTCACTAGCGTCTGCTCCAGGAATAGAGACAACGACAATGCCGGAAAACTTGCCGCGCAAGTTGGCCAGCCGGCTTTCTTCCCAATTACCGCCATGGGTTTTTATGACCTCGGCCAGTTTTTGCACCAGTCCCGGTTTGTCTTCACCGATTAATGTAAGAATGAAATGTTGAATCATATGAAAGCCTCATCGAAGAGGCGCTATTATTGTCGATCCATCCACCTTAAACCAAGGTTATTACAATGAGGATTCCCTATGAGCAGCTCGAACAAGAAGTTTTATATGAGCTTTTAAAGGAGATTGTTACCCGGGATGGAACGGATTACGGGAATACTGAGGTTTCTACAGAGGATAAAATATCTTCAGCGCTAAAGGCGCTAAAAAACGGTAGGGCAAACCTTTACTGGGACGCTGACTCAGAGACGGCAACCCTGAAGCCAGCGGATCAGTAAGGGCTAAGACAATGTCTATGTATCCATAAGCATAGCGATGGCGGCAATGGCTTCCGGATCTTTCTCTTTCAGTTTGTTGGCAATGCCATGCTGGAAGAAGTACTGGAAGCTTTCATTGGATGCAGCTGAGTAGAGGCAGGGGTCGCCAGGAAGCACAGGGGTGGTGGAGACCTTGCTCTCATCGATCAACATAGCTGTAATTTCGCCATCGTGCCGTAGCTGCCAGCTGACAACTTCGGACAAGGTGATGGATTTAAAACCATCGTCACTTAAAACGGCATGAGTGCCAATATTATCGGGGATCTCCTGAACAACATCTTCGGGGAAATCACAGTCGTATTGGTAATAGTCTGCTGCGGTCTCTAGCTCCATGGCCTTATGCTCGGGGGCTTCAAAAAAGACTTCTTCAATGCCCGGGTCGAAGTAACCTTCCCATCGACCATGAAGTGGGTCATCCAGTTCAGTACAGGAGACCACTTTATTGAGCCAGGGAACCATCGCAATCACTTCTCCATCTGCCCGAAGGCCCCAGCAAAGAATTTTTACGGTGTAGAGTTTTTCAGGATGAAGCTCGTTGGTGTAGAGCATTTCCAAACCATCCATCTCAGGAGAGAGTCGAATGATTCGTTTGGTTTCTGGTGGTGCCCACCTATCCCTGGTGAATATGTCGACGACATTGGTATATTCTGAGGGAGCAGCTGATGCATTCATAAAAGATCTCCTCCGATCATAAATGGAGCACTTGTAGCATCCGAAAAGTTCCGCCGAAAGGGGCTGAACTACCCTATACGGTATATGTGCAATTTAAAAAACACAAGATCTTGTATAGGGGCAAATTCCATGCTGTAATGGTCGACCCTCCTAATTCGATTTTCATACCATTGACTTTAAGTTTTATGACAGCAGCTTCTGAGCCTGCTCTCCGTCATAACGGTTTGTCATATAAAGAGCTCATTTCCGTCTTTAATCGCTGTTTCCTGGACTCATATCGCTGTGAGTTAGTCTCCGGTTTTCCTGAACCAATATATTATCCTGCTGAGAATTCAACACCGGCTCGTGTCTGTTTTCGCGAAGATTTTGCCTCTTCAGCCCTACATGAAATTGCCCATTGGTGTATTGCTGGCGAAAAAAGGCGTCAGCTTGTGGATTTTGGTTATTGGTATGAACCTGATGGACGCACGGCGAAACAACAAAAAACATTTGAACAGGTTGAAGTGAAGCCTCAGGCTCTGGAGTGGCTTTTCTCTTTGGCTGCGGGTATTCGCTTTCAGGTGAGCGTTGATAATCTGGCAGGAGAGCAAACGGACACGACCGGTTTTAAACAAGCCGTTTATGCCGAAGCTAGAAGTATGATAAGTGGCCAATTGCCTAGGCGAGCGCAAATTTTTCTGGATGCAGTGAAGCAGCAAACTGGCAATTCCAGTGAATTTGAAAAGATACTGCGTTTTCAGGACATTTTATGAAGATTCTGGTTGATGAGAATATCCCGTTTGCCGAAGAAACCTTTGGTCAACATGCAGAGATTCTGAGATATCCGGGGCGTCAGTTAACACCGGGTATGTTGGCGGGCTGTGAGGCATTAATCACCCGTTCAATAACCCGTGTTAATTCAGAACTATTTGCTGAGCATCAACCCAAATTTGTCGGCAGCTGTACGATCGGCATTGATCATCTGGATATAGATTTCCTGCAGAGAACTGGCATTGAGTGGACGGCAGCGCCTGGGTGCAATGCCCAGTCGGTCGTTGATTATGTTCTTTCTGTTCTCGCCGTTATTAATTCTGGCAATTTGCCGGATACTGTTGGCATTGTGGGCTGTGGAAATGTTGGCGGCTTGTTGAGATCACGTTTATTGGAAATAGGCTGCGAATTAAAAGTTTATGACCCTTTC
>JAURLY010000053.1 GCA_030830945.1 Gammaproteobacteria bacterium
CAACGCGATTGGCGAATTCCTTCATGCTAGGCACAGCCGATAGCACCTTCCCTCCTGCGCGACGTGCTGCATTAAAAGTTCTGCCAGAGAGCAACCGTGCCAGATATTTGTTCAATGCACCTACGGGTGGAGAGATGGACATGTCATTATCATTCAGTATGACAAGTAAGTTCGCATCGATCGTGCCAGCATTATTGAGGGCCTCGAACGCCTGGCCGGCAGACATGGCACCATCACCGATGATGGCAGCGACCCTGCGATCTTCATTTTTATTACGCGCTGCGACAGCCATACCCAAAGCAGCGGAGATGGAGGTGGACGAGTGGCCGACCCCGAAAGTATCGTAAATGCTTTCAGTTCGTTTCGGGAAGCCGGAAATCCCTTTGTGCATACGCAAGCTTGCCATGCCCTCTCTTCGGCCAGTAAGTACTTTATGGGCATATGTTTGATGACCGACATCCCATACCAGTCGGTCTTCCGGTGTGGCGAAGACATAGTGGAGGGCGATCGTTAGTTCAATAGTGCCAAGATTGGAGGATAAGTGCCCACCAGTTTTTGCGACAGAATCAAGCAAAAATTGGCGTAGCTCGTTGGCTAACTGGGGTAGTTGTTGCGGCGAAAGCAAGCGAAGATCTGCCGGAGAGTGAATCGTATCAAGCAGTGGAGTCATCAGAAATTCCGCTTGGCGATGAAATCGGCTAATTCATGAAGACGTAATGCACGATCCCCGAATGGAGTCAGGGCACTATGTGACTCATGCAATAAGTTCACGGCAAATTCTTTGGCTTGGTCTTTTCCCAATAGACTGATATAGGTGGATTTATTTTGTGCTGCATCTTTACCTGCGGTTTTTCCAAGCGTGGCAGTGCTGCTTTCCGTATCAAGAATATCATCGACGACTTGAAACAATAAGCCGAGTCGGGTGGCGAAATGGCTTAGTTGGTCTAACTCGGCTGGTGTTGCGTTGCCGCAATGTGCGCCGAGCAGAACGGCGGCACGGATCAATGCCCCCGTTTTGTGAATATGCATCAATTCAAGTGCTGCAATGGTGAGCTGTTGATTTGTTGCGGCAATATCAAGTGCTTGGCCTCCGGCCATTCCACGTGATCCCGACGCAGTGGCCAGAAGGTTAAGCATCTCAATCTGGCGTGCCAAATCAACATCGAGTGAGCGGCATGACAGTACTTGGAATGCAAGTGTTTGAAGCGCATCGCCAGCAAGGAGGGCAGTTGCTTCATCAAACTCGATATGGCACGTTGGTTTCCCACGACGGAGCACATCATTGTCCATGCAGGGTAGGTCATCGTGCACGAGTGAATACGCATGAATGAGTTCAGTGGCAATTGCTGCCGTATCCAATGAGTTCTGGTCGGCTTTGAAGAGATCCCCGGCAGCATGGCACAGCAACGGCCTGACTCTCTTACCCCCGCCAAGTACAGCGTAACGCATTGCTTCATGCAGACGTGTAGGCGAGACTTGGGAGGAGGGCAGAGCCGACCCGAGTGCAATTTCTGTCCGTTGCTGAATGCTAGCGGCCCAGTTGGAAAAATTCATAGCTATTTTGGTTATTTGCTTTCCGTATCGCCAGAGGAGCCTGACCTGAGGGGACGCAGGGTATTATCTTCAAGAATGCGTACCTGCTGTTCGGCTGTATTGAGGGTTTCTTGGCATTGGCGAAGCAAAAGTATTCCGCGTTTGTAGACGTCCAATGCTTCTTGAAGAGGCATTTGACCTACCTCCATAGAACTGATGATGCCTTCCAATTCGGTGAGAGAGTCTTCAAAAGAGGGTAATTCTATCAGCGTAGAGGATGTTTTCGGAGTGATTTTCATGATCAAGTCGGTATGTTATTCAAAGATGATAGTTGAGTTCAATAACAGTTGTAAAAATAATTTGGGAGCGGCTTTCGGCTAAATTCGTTACGCGGTACAATACGGCAACCGGCGTCCAGCCGGTTTTCTTTTGCTATTAAATCTCTCCAAGTCACGCTAGTTGTCCCTGATTTTTACGTGGCTTTTCCTGAAGGTTGGAGCTATGTCTGGTACTCTCCCACGCTCTCTTTTGATGCCCAGTATCTCGCAACTGCCGGTGGAGTGGTATTTTGACGAAAAGCTTCTCGAATTAGAGCTGAAAACTATTTTCGCGGCAGGGGCAAATTACGTTGGACATGAGTTGATGGTGCCCAATATGAATGATTATCGCTCAGAAGAATGGAATGATCATGCGCAGATAATCATTCGCCAGGAAGATGGCGTCTATGAAATGTCGAATGTTTGCCGTCATCGGCAAGCTATTATGCTCGAAGGGTTGGGACATGCAAAAAATATTGTGTGCCCAATTCATCGATGGACTTACGATTGCGGCGGTACGCTAGTCGGTGCGCCACATTTTGACACTAACCCGGCATTGAGCCTGCAGAAGCAACTACTTGAAAATTGGCAAGGCCTGTTATTCAGGGGCCCTGGCTCTGCTAATGCTGATTTGGCTGGCATGCAATTTACCAGCGTATTTGATTTCGCGGGCTACAGGCTGGATCGTGTCGAACTCCATGAGTGCCATTACAACTGGAAGACATTTATTGAAGTTTACCTAGAGGACTATCATGTTGCACCCTACCATCCGGGACTAGGCAGTTTTGTTACGTGTGATGATCTTAGTTGGCAATTTGGCGACTGGTATTCGGTGCAGCAGGTGGGTATTCAATCGCTTACCAAGCCTGGTTCGGCCACTTACCAGCGCTGGCATAAAGCGGTGCTTGACTACCATAGTGGCCAGTTGCCAAAGCGTGGTGCGATCTGGCTGGCTTATTACCCAAATGTCATGGTGGAGTGGTACCCACAAGTACTCGTTGTTTCCAGACTAATTCCGCAGGACGTGAATAAAACACTTAATGTGGTCGAGTTTTATTACCCCGAGGATGTTGCGCTCTTTGAGCCAGAATTCATTCAAGCAGGGCAGGCCGCCTATATGGAAACAGCCAGAGAAGATGACGATATCGCCGAGCGTATGGATCGAGGTCGGCACGCGTTGCTGCGGCAAGGTCGAAGCGAGGCGGGGCCTTACCAATCACCAATGGAAGATGGGCTTCGACATTTCCATGAGTACTACAGACGTCTAATGGGCGATTACTTGATCAAGCGTGATTGATTTACTCGGGTAGAATGCCAAGAGCATCAGTCTGCCTCCCCATAAATTTTTATCAAGGAATCGTTTGCATGCATTTGGGAATTATTGAGTTACCTTGGTGGGGGTATGTTGTTCTAACTTTGATACTGACGCATATCAGTATTGCTAGTGTTACGATTTACCTTCACCGACACCAAGCACATCGGGCGCTGGATCTATCACCATTACCTAGCCACTTTTTTCGATTCTGGCTTTGGCTAACAACCGGCATGGTTACCAAAGAATGGGCAGCGATTCATCGGAAACACCATGCAAAGTGTGAAACAAGCCAGGATCCACACAGTCCCCAGATTTTAGGTATTCACCCAGTGTTATGGACGGGGGTCTTTTTCTATGTAAAAGAGTCCCGCAATGCTGAAACCATGGCGCACTATGGGCACGGAACGCCTGATGATTGGCTTGAGCGCATGATCTATACACCATTAAGTAAACTGGGCGTGTTTATCATGCTGTGTATCAATCTTGTTTTTTTTGGTCCATGGATCGGAAGTCTGATCTGGGTTGTTCAAATGATCTGGATCCCTTTTTGGGCCGCTGGAGTGATTAACGGGATAGGTCATTATTGGGGATACCGAAATTTTGCTTGTGCTGATGCATCGACGAATATCTTCCCGATTGGTATCCTGATTGGTGGAGAGGAGCTGCACAACAATCACCATACCTTTGCCTCTTCAGCAAAACTGTCCAACAAGTGGTATGAATTCGATATTGGCTGGTTTTATATTCGAGTGCTTGAAATTTGCAGCTTGGCAAAAGTTAAAAAAATTGCTCCGACCCCTCGGTTTGACCTCGCCAAGTCTGCTATTGATCTTGATCTGTTACAGGCGGTAGTCACTCATCGGTATGATGTGTTGGCAAAATATTTGAAGAGCTTGCGTCACTTGGCTTCTGAGGAGATTGCTCAGTTGAGCATTGATGCCAAAGAAGGTCGTTTGATAAAGCATCTACTAGGTAAAGATGAAAGCAGTCTTCCCGCCGCTCAACAGGCAAGATTAGCGACTTTGTTAGGGAAGAGTGAGCGCTTAGCCCGGGTTTACGCTATGCGTAAAGACCTTGAAGCCTTGTGGGGGCGGTCAGCAGCAACGCATGATCAATTAGTCAAGCAGTTGGAGGACTGGATTACCCGTGCGGAGCAAAGTGGTATCAGGCAGATGGAAGAGTTCTCTTTAAGGTTAAGAACTTACGCTGTATAACGCGGCGCAGTCTCGCAGTCTTCCCAAGGTCTTCCCAA
>JAURLY010000054.1 GCA_030830945.1 Gammaproteobacteria bacterium
ACGTTTTCGCCACAGATGCTGGGTGCTGTCGCTGGATGGCATCCAGATTGGAAAATTTGTCCAGATCAATCAAGCCACCTGCATCCATTCCTGGATTGGCGGCTGTAAACAACAACGAGTTTCTATGCCTTATCCCCAGTAACAATATCCAGAGAACAACGGGTGGGTAAAACGCCCACATAGGCCAGAATTCCCAGCGTAGAACCCTTCTTATTTTTGAGCTGAAAAGCTTGCGAGTTCGGAAGTTCACGATGTGACTAAGGAAAGGGTAAATTCGTTGGCAAGCGATGCGCTACAGGGCGGGCCGTCGGTATAAAGCATGGTGGCGATGTCATTCGCTACGACAATCTCGGTATAGCTTTGGGTGCGGGCATCTTCTCTGTGCATGCATACGGAATAAGAAGATTTTGACGGCAGATGGCTGCGGTGATATTCACGCAGGGAAGGGATGTCTTTGGGCGTCGTCTGGAACTGTTGTCTTCGCCCTTCAATCACTTTTTCGGTATCTACGCCCGATGAGGATTTAAAGCTCTGCCTGGTCATGGGGTTAATCACTAACTTTTGACCATTCCAGCTAATCTCACAAGCAGCCTCGCGATCAAATAAAAAAGCATCAAAGGGACTGTAGTGCGAGATATCTTCTGCTCGAATACGGGAAATGGCCTCGTCTATGGTTTGTGCGCAACTTAAATCACGTACCAGCAGTCCACGGCTTCGAATACCGTCTACGGGGGTGATATCAACATAGTTGTTTAGCAGACAAACACTGAGGCCGTGCTGATTGCATAAGATCCATGTTCCCTGGGCCTGGGGGTCTGTTGGGGCTAGAAAGCTGACCCCATTTTGGGATTGCAGACTGGGCGGTGAGCCCTTGGCTCTCAGTCGGCTTTCGTCGCGATTAAAATGAAGGTGGTAGCCATTCGCTGAATAGCCCCATGTCAGGGTGCACATTTTTTTCCGTGTTCGTACTTCAGCGTTGATGGCGCGATACCAAAATCCGGGTCAAACTGGATGCCCTGTAGTTTCAATATGGCAGAGATGATGGCGTAGTGGTGAACACTGTGACTTTGAAGAAAAACCAACTCCCTGCTAAGCGTACTTTTCACTGTGGGCGATTCTTCCAGCTCATTAACTGCCAGGCTGATAGACAGTGGAACGTCCTTGCTGCAGGTTTCAGTGAGTCTGGATAGTTCGTTGCAAAGGGATCTGAGCCGTAGAATCATCGCCGAGCGTTCGTTCTCTTCGGTTGCCAGACGCTCTCTATGGTCGTATTCGACCAGTGTGCCAGGCAAGCCTTCCAGCAACAGCCGATAATGATCCGTGATATGACGCAAATGCTTGCCAATATTTGCGGTAAAAGGATGAATGACTGCCCGGTACTGAGAGTCTGTAATCTTGATCAACAAATGTTCTGCTTGCTTCAAGCTCTCTATATTGGCTTGAAGCAGGTGATGCACGCTCAAAAAAACCCCTTGGCTATTCTCAGATTCTTGTTAATGTTTAGGCAAGTCTACACAAATACATTTAATCATGTTCTGTAGGTAGCTTATTTCCTGCATATTTACATTGCAGTGTGGTAATGGCTATACAGGCAGCCCACACACTGCATGCCATATAGAACAAAGCGCCTCCATCTGTATCTCCTTCAGCGTTGATTATCCGATGGACACCCAGAGGCGTGAACAGATGGAAAAAGATGGCTCCGCTCAGTACCGCAATAGTGAGAAGGGCTCCATAGAGCCGCGTTTTGGGTATTATCAGGAGCACAGTCGCAATCAATTCCACTATACCTATGGCATAGCCTCCAATAGAAGCGAAAGGGTCTGCAGCCCAGGCTAGAAAGCCAATGCCTGCCATCCAATCCCCGATGGTTTTAAAGATGATCCGGGTTTCTTCATGGCCCTGAAATTTAAAAAACAGTGACTGAACCAATACAAATGCCGACCACGCCACTAACACCCATACAAGAATTTGTCGTTTTTGTACTTTCATGATGTTGCCTGCCTTTGCTTTGGTTGTTGGGGTACGAGTCTTGAAAAAAAGTTCGTGCCTACAAGAGTGAGGGTTTTAGTCTACCAAGGAATCTTCAGGGATGATTCGTTTTCGTTGCATGCAGCCACTGTAAGCAGAGGTATAATGCCCGCCTTTCATTTCAGCCTCATTTCATATTTCAGAGTAGATAACAGGGTATATGTCCAACCTAGCTCAGGAGATCGCCAAGCGTCGTACGTTTGCGATTATTTCTCACCCGGATGCGGGTAAAACCACCATCACCGAAAAGCTGTTGCTCTACGGTAACGCAATACAGGTAGCCGGCGCAGTAAAAGCGAAGCGCGATGGAAGAAAAGCCACGTCTGACTGGATGTCCATGGAGCAGGAGCGGGGTATATCAGTCACCACGGCAGTGATGCAGTTTCCCTATAAGGGCAGGGTGGTAAATCTGCTGGATACTCCTGGGCACGAAGACTTTTCCGAGGATACATATCGCACGCTTACCGCAGTGGATTCTGTGCTGATGGTGATTGATGGCGCCAAGGGCGTGGAAGACAGAACGATCAAGTTGATGGATGTTTGTCGCCTCCGTGATACGCCTATTGTCAGCTTCATCAATAAGATGGATCGAGATATTCGCGACCCAATCGATGTGCTGGATGAAATTGAAAACGTGCTTAATATCCAGTGTGCCCCAATTAATTGGCCGCTGGGGATGGGTAAGGAATTTAAGGGGGCTTATAACCTCTACACCGATGTGATTCATGTTTATAAGCAGGGATCGGGGAGCAGAATCCCGGAAGATATCCAGATAAAAGGGTTGGAATCTGAGGAGGCACGCGCACTATTGGGAAGTTATTACGATGATTTGCTCGAAGAAATCGAGCTTGTTCGAGGTGCGACTCATGAGTTTGATCTGGACGCCTACCTTTCAGGCGAATTAACGCCGGTATTTTTTGGCACGGCATTAGGTAATTTTGGCGTGCGCGAAATGCTCAATGATTTCGTGGAGTGGGCCCCGGCGCCCCGCTC
>JAURLY010000055.1 GCA_030830945.1 Gammaproteobacteria bacterium
ATGCGGGAGTCGGGCATGCTCACTGCCATGGCAACCTGGGGTGCCGAAAGTATACCCGGCAGCTTTGCGTCGCTAATACCCGCAATGCTGGGGTATGCCTCTGTATTTTTAAGTCTGATTTTTGACCCGGATTCTTTCTATTTTGGCGTCTTGCCTGTTCTCGCCAATGTGACAGACCAGTATGGAATTGCCGTCGATGCAACCGCTCACGCTGCGCTGATGGGGCAGAGTACCTTGGGCTTTCCCGTCAGCCCCTTGACCCCGGCAACATTTCTATTGATCGGACTGGCCAAAATCGATCTTGCAGATCACCAGCGCTTCACCTTGCCCTGGCTGATTTTGATCTCATTCACTATGACGACGACGGCGATATTAATAGGAGTCATCCCACTATGAGCAAGTCAGATCTTTTGCGTATCGGAGCAGGGGCAGCCTATGCCGGCGACCGTATTGAACCGGCTTTAGAACTTGCCGAGAAAGGTGGGATTGATTATCTGGTTTTCGAATGTCTTGCTGAACGAACAATCGCGCTGGCCCAGTTAAGCAAACTGAAAAATTCTCAGCAAGGCTACGACCCTATGCTCGTTAAACGAATGCAAACGGTTCTGCCGACATGCATCAAGAAAGGGATTAGGATAATTTCCAATATGGGTGCGGCCAATCCGGTGGCAGCGGCTGAGAAAATCATTGAACTGGCACCCTCGCTCGGCATTGATCGCATCAAAGTTGCCGCAGTTGTTGGAGATAATGTCCTTTCTTTTTTCCAGTCAGGTGCCTACCCACTTCCCGATCCGGTGTCCTCTGATAATCTGGTGTCAGCAAACGCCTATATTGGCGTTGAGGCCCTGATTGAGGCGCTTGAATCAGGGGCAGACGTTATCCTTGCTGGCAGAGTGGCAGACCCATCTCTTTTTCTTGCTCCCATGGTTTATGAATTCGGCTGGGAAGCCGACAACTGGCCATTGCTGGGCCAGGGAACCGTGATTGGCCACTTGATGGAGTGCGCGGGTCAGGTGACAGGTGGCTATTTCGCCGACCCCACGAGAAAGGACGTGAATGATCTGGCCCGGCTGGGATTCCCGATTGCTGAGATTTCCTCGAATGGCGAAGCCTGTATTACAAAAGTTAAGGGCACGGGAGGGCAGGTAACAACGGCTACATGCCGTGAGCAGCTTCTTTATGAATTGCATGATCCGTCTTCTTACCTCACGCCTGATGTTACCGCCGATTTCTCGCAGGTGGTTTTTGAGGAGGCAGGGCCAGATCGGGTTATGGTGCGCGGAGGTAGCGGAAAACAAAGGCCCGAGCAGCTAAAAGTTTCGGTAGGTTATCGTGATGGATACAGGGGCGAAGGACAAATTAGCTATGCGGGTGTGGGCGCCGCAGAAAGGGGGCAATTGGCACTTGAAATTGTTAAGCAAAGGCTGGCAATAACCAATGTCCCCGTCAGAGAGCTTAGGGATGAACTCATCGGCATGAATTCCATTGCACGCGAACATTCTGTGCCTGATCAATATCAGCCTTACGAAGTCAGGGCGCGCATTGCTGGAAGAACCGGGACAACAGAAGCCGCCCAAGCCATCGCGGATGAGGTAGAAACACTTTATACAAATGGCCCGGCAGGTGGAGGCGGGGTGAGCAAAGATATCAGGGAAGTCATTGCGATTGCCTCATCCTACATCGACCGAAAAGTGATTAATCCAGAAACAGTTCTGTTGGGGAAATAGTATGAAGCTCTATGAGATAGCACACTCCCGAACAGGCGACAAAGGAGACATCGCCAATCTTTCTGTTATTGCCTATCGGGCAGAAGACTATCCCTTGCTGGAAGAAATACTCACGGCGGATCTTCTGGCTGATTATTTTCATGGCCAGGTGAAAGGGCCGGTATATCGATACGAAGTGCCTTCCCAATGTGCACTCAATTTTGTGTTGCATGGAGCCCTTGATGGTGGCGTGACGCGCTCCCTGTCACTTGATGGTCACGGTAAATGTTTAAGTAGTGTTCTTCTGGATATAGACCTGCCAGTTGAGAAGTAGGGGTCATATGGATAAGCCAATCTGGTCGCCCTCACAAACTCGTATTGAACAGTCCGGGATACATCGTTTCTGCAAATACGTAGAATCAAAATACGAAGTAAGTTTTGATTCTTATAAGCAATTTCATCAGTGGTCTGTGGAGAATAATGAGCAGTTTTGGCCCGCTCTTTGGAATTTTTTCCAGGTCATTGGGTATCAGGGGGGCAGGGTTGTTTCTCACAAGACGCAAATGGAAAAATCCGAATGGTTCCCGGATGCAATACTGAATTTCGCTGAAAATCTGCTGCGCAGGAAAGGCGCTGATCCGGCCATCATCTCTCGAACAGGCTCGCTGCCTCGGTCCGTACTTAGCTGGGACGAGCTAAGGGGCCAAGTCTCAATTGTGGCGCAGTATTTGAGAGATGCGGGTATCAAAAAGGGCGATAGGGTTGCTGCCATTACGACCAATTGCCCGGAAGCCGTGGTGGCGATGTTGGCAACGGCCTCGCTAGGCGCAATATGGACGTCCGTGTCGCCAGATTTTGGCGAAGAGGGAATCGTTGAACGTTTTTCCCAAAGTGAGCCGGCTATTCTTTTCTCGATCAATGAGTACCGTTATGGCGGTAAGCGTTTCGAGATAAGCAAAAAAATAGAGAGCGTAGTAAAGCAAATTGAGTCCATCAAAAAAATGGTATTGGTATGTCATTATCAGGAAGAGAAGGGCCGTACTCCAGTAGGCAAGCATTGCGATTTCTGGGGTGAAGTGCTCGACCGTTACGCGCCTTCCGATATTGCTTTTGAACCTGTGGAATTTAACCATCCTCTCTATATCCTTTATTCATCCGGTACTACTGGCAAGCCAAAGTGCATTGCTCATCGAACGGGTGGTGTACTTCTGCAGCATTTGAAAGAACTTCATTTGCACTCTGATATTAACTCAGGTGACCGGGTTTTCTTTTTCACTACCTGTGGGTGGATGATGTGGAACTGGCTGGTCAGTGGGCTCGCGCTGGGTGCAACGCTGATGCTTTATGACGAGTCACCGTTTTACCCTGAAGAAGATGTCTTGCTTGAATATGCCGACAAGGAGAAGGCGAACCTTTTTGGCGTTTCTGCAAGTTACTTGCGACAGCTGGAAAAATTGGGAAACAGTCCTAAGCGAAAATTCAATCTCGAGGCATTAAAAACCATTTGCTCCACCGGCTCTGTTTTGGCCCCGGAAGGTTTTGATTACGTCTACCATAAAATCAAGGAAGATGTTTGCCTGGCCTCTATTTCTGGTGGCACGGACATTATTTCCTGTTTTGCACTCGGAAACCCTGCACTTCCGGTCTACAGAGGTGAAAGCCAATGTATTGGTCTGGCAATGGATGTCCAAGTATGGGACTCGCAGGGAA